>JAFEEP010000079.1 GCA_018241045.1 Pseudomonadota bacterium
CAGGTAGCGGTCGAGCGCGGCGGCGTCCTTGAGGTAAACCTCGCTGCGCCCCTTGGCGACCTTGTACAGCGGCGGCTGGGCGATGAACAGGTGACCGGCCTTGATGATGTCGGGCATCTGGCGGTGAAAGAAGGTGAGCAGCAAGGTGCGGATATGCGCGCCATCGACGTCGGCGTCGGTCATGATCACGATCTTGTGATAGCGCAGCTTGTCGAGGTTGAACTCGTCACGAATGCCGGTGCCCATCGCCTGGATCAGCGTGCCGACTTCCTTCGACGAAATGATCCGGTCAAACCGCGCGCGCTCGACATTCAGGATCTTGCCCTTCAAGGGCAGGATCGCCTGAATTGCCCGATCACGCCCCTGCTTGGCCGAGCCACCGGCCGAGTCACCCTCGACCAGGAACAGTTCGCACTTGGCGGGATCGCGTTCCTGGCAATCGGCCAACTTGCCGGGCAGGCTGGCAATATCCATCGCGCCCTTGCGCCGGGTCAGCTCGCGCGCCTTGCGCGCCGCTTCGCGGGCGGCGGCGGCGTCGATGATCTTCTGGATCACCGATTTGGCGTGGGCGGGGTTTTCCTCCAGCCATTCGCTCATCTTGTCGCCCATCAGGCTTTCCAGCGGCTGACGCACTTCGGAACTGACCAGCTTGTCCTTGGTCTGGGACGAGAACTTGGGATCGGGCAGCTTGACCGAGACGATCGCGGTCAGCCCCTCGCGCATATCCTCGCCCGAGAGCGAAACCTTCTCCTTCTTGAGCATCCCCGAACGCTCGGCATAGCCGTTGAGCGCGCGGGTCAGCGCGGCGCGGAACGCGGCAAGGTGCGTGCCGCCATCGCGCTGCGGGATGTTGTTGGTGAAGGTCAGGACGTTCTCGTAATAGGAATCGTTCCATTCGAGCGCGACATCGATGCCGATCCCGTCCTTCTCCGCCGAGATCGCGATCGGATCGGGGATCAAGGCCTGCTTGTTGCGGTCGAGATAGCGCACGAAAGCGGCGATCCCGCCTTCATAGAACAGGTCGTGCTGCTTGACCTCTTCCCCGCGCAGGTCGCGCAGCATGATCCGCACCCCCGAATTGAGGAAGGCCAGCTCGCGATACCGGTGCTCGAGCTTTTCGAAGTCATAGATGGTGACGTTCTTGAACGTCTCGTCGCTGGCGAGGAAGGTGACGCGGGTGCCGTTTTTCTGCTTGCCCGCGCGCCCGCCCTCGGTCGCGATCGGGGCATCGCCGGTGATCTTCAGCGGTGCCACGGCATCGCCATGCGCGAACTTCATCCAGTGCTGCTTGCCCTCGCGCCAGATGGTCAGCTCGAGCCATTCCGACAAGGCGTTGACCACCGATACGCCGACGCCGTGGAGGCCGCCCGACACCTTGTAGGCATTGTCGTCGCTGGTGTTCTCGAACTTCCCGCCGGCATGGAGCTGGGTCATGATGACCTCGGCCGCCGAAACGCCTTCCTCGGCGTGAATGTCGGTCGGAATGCCGCGGCCGTTGTCCTCGACCGAAACCGAGCCATCGGGGTTGAGTTCGATCAGCACCAGATCGCAGTGCCCGGCCAGCGCCTCGTCAATCGCGTTGTCCGATACCTCGAACACCATGTGGTGCAGGCCTGAACCGTCGTCGGTATCGCCGATGTACATACCGGGGCGCTTGCGCACAGCGTCGAGGCCCTTGAGGACCTTGATCTGGTCGGCGCCATAGGTGTTCTGGTTGGGGGTGGTTTCAGGTGTCTCGGACATAACCAGCATATAGGGATTGAAGGGCCGCAAAGAAAGGCGCTTCGCCCCCTTCCATCCACAGGCAAATCCTGCTCAATTCCGCCGCGACGCAACAGGGAGATAGTCGATGAAAACGCTTGTCACGCTGATGATCGGAGGCTCCCTTGCTGCAGGCGCGGCGTCGGCGCAGACCGCCGCCCCTCTGCGCCCCGATCAGGCCGAGTTTCGCGGCCTCTACAAGGAACTGGTCGAGACTAATACGGAGGTGAGCGACGGATCGTGCACCCTGGCGGCGCAGCGCATGGCGACGCGGCTCAAGACGGCGGGGGTGAACGACGTCGAGGTGTTCTATACCTCCGACCACCCCAAGGACGGCGGGCTGGTGGCGGTCTATCCCGGCACCGACAGGAAGCTCAAGCCGATGCTGCTGCTCGCTCATATCGACGTGGTTGAGGCCAAGCGCAGCGACTGGACCCGCGATCCCTTCACCCTGATCGAGGAGAACGGCTATTTCTATGGCCGGGGGACGACTGACGACAAGGCCCAGGCCGCGATCTGGACCGACACCCTGATCCGCTTCGCAAAGAGCGGGTACAAGCCCAAACGGACGATCAAGCTGGCGCTGACCTGCGGCGAGGAAACCAGCGGCGCGTTCAACGGGGCGGAGTGGCTATCGAAGAACCGCCGCCAGCAGATCGACGCGGCCTTCGCGCTCAACGAGGGCGGCGGCGGGCGCACCGACGGCAAGGGGCACTTGCAGGTCCAGTCGACTCAGGTCGGCGAAAAGGCCTATCAGGACTTCACCCTGACCGCGACCAACCCCGGCGGCCACAGCTCCGCCCCGGTGCGCGACAACGCGATCTACGCGATGGACGAAGCGCTGCTGAAAGTGCGCGACCACGAATTCCCGCTGGAGTTCAACGACACCACCCGCGCCTTCTTCGCCAAGGCCGGGGCGATGCGCCCCGACGCGATCGGCAAGGCGATGGTCGCGCTCGCCGCCAACCCGACCGACAGCGCGGCGGAGGCGCTGGTCAACCAGGACCGCTCGCTCCACTCGATGCTGCGCACCACCTGCGTCGCCACGCTGATCCAGGGCGGCCATGCACAGAACGCCCTGCCCCAGACGGTCAAGGCCAACGTCAACTGCCGGATGTTCCCGGGCCGCACCTCTGCCGAGACGAAGGCGGCACTGGCGGCGGCGATCAACAACCCGGCGATCACCATCGAGGAGACGCTGAAAGACAAGCCCATTGCCAAGAGTCCGCCGCTCGACCCAAAGATCATGGGGCCGATCGAACAGCTCGCGGCCAAGCACTTCCCCGGCGTTCCGGTGGTGCCGACCATGTCGACCGGGGCGACCGACGGGGTCTACATGGGCGCGGTCGGCATCCCGACCTATGGCGTGCCGGGGCTGTGGGTCGATCCCGATCTGAACGGGATTCACGGGCTCAATGAGCGGATGGAGGTGAAGTCGCTCTATGCCGGGCGGGACTATCTGTTCGATCTGGTAAAGACGCTGTCGAGCAA
>JAFEEP010000007.1 GCA_018241045.1 Pseudomonadota bacterium
AGCGGCGGGTAGACGGCAGTTGCGGTATCTGTGGTTTACATTATGCATAATGTATTATTGACTATACCATGGTTGAAATCGAGAGCGGAAAACTGCGTGGCCAGTATGTCGAGGGAGTGTTCAGCTTCAGGGGCATCCCCTACGCCGCGGATACCGGCGGGGCGCATCGCTTCATGGCGCCGCATCCGGTGGTGAACTGGGCGGGGGTGAGGGATGCGTTCGCCGAGGGAGACCGCTGCCCGCAGGTTGAGGAGCGCATTTCGCAGATGCCGATGTTCGCCTGGTACGCGCAGGATTCCTCCTTTAGCGAGAACTGTTGCGTCCTCAATGTCTTCACGCCGGGGCTGCAACCCGGCGCGCGGCGCCCGGTCATGTTCTACATCCATGGCGGAGGCTATGCAAGCGGCGGGGGCGGAGGGGCGGTGCTCGACGGCAGCAAGCTGGCGGCCATGGGGGATGTGGTCGTGGTCACTGTCAACCACCGGCTGAACGTCTTCGGATACACCGGTCTCGGGCATCTGGACGCCGAGCAGTTCGGAGATGCGGCCAACGCCGGCCAGTTGGATCTGGTGGCCGCGCTCCAATGGGTGCAGCGAAACATTGCGGCCTTTGGCGGTGATCCCGGCAATGTGACCTTGATCGGCGAATCCGGTGGGGGAAACAAGGTCATGGTGTTGCTGACCATGCCCGCGGCCCGCGGACTTTTTCAGAGAGCGATCAACATGAGCGGGGTCTCCGGGTTGCAGGTCGCCGCCCCGGAGCAAACCGAGCCCTATGTCGACGCGCTATTGAAGACGCTGGGGATCGGCAGGGGAGCGTTGCACAGACTGCGGACGTTGTCGGCAGAGGCGCTGCTGAGGGCGCGCAATGCGGCCATGAAGGCGGTGCGGGGCGATGGGGCTCAGCCGGTCGTTGACGGTCGGCATGTGCAGGAGAGTCCGTTGACGCCTGCGGGCTTGGCACTGCACGCATCCATCCCCCTCATCATCGGCACCACGGACACCGAGGCAACGCTCTTTCTGGGGGAGGACAGGCGCAACTTCCAGATCGACGAGGGGGAGTTAAGCGCACGTATCCGTGCGCAATTCGGCATGGATAGCGCGGGGGCTGCAGCGTTGGTGGCGGCCTATCGCCAGGATGATCCGGCTTGCAGCGCGGCGGATGTGCTGGCCTATCTGAGCAGCGACTTGCTGGCGCGGGGGCCGTTGCTGCGCGCGGCCGAGGCCAAGGCCCGCGCTGGTCAGGCCCCGGTGTATGTCTACAACTTCGCCTGGAGGGTGCCTGCTGAGGGTGGGGTGTGGCGCTCCCCGCACATGGTGGACATCCCATTCGCATTCGGCACGGTGGATAGCGCGCGTTGCATGACCGGCTCAGAACCTGGCCGAACCGTGGTGGCGGACAGCTTGATGGCCGCGTTTGTGGCATTTGCCCGCGGCGGCGACCCGAACAATCAGTGCATGCCGCGATGGTTGCCATACGAAACCACAGACAGGGCCACCATGGTGGTGAATGAGCGATGCCGATTGGCGCATGACTTCCGCGGTGCCGGTCGCATTGCGAGCGCGGAGCTGCGCAGCTTTGAGCCTGCGGCCCTGCGGCGGGGACCGCTGTTTCGCGGGCCAGACTGATCGAGTTCCTTGAGCGCATGTGAGCAGGAGTGGTTTCCATATCCCCCATTAGCAATATATAATGCATTATCGTTTTTGCATTGAAAGAGACACCTGCCATGACCGATGAATCCTCCGGTCTCGAAGTTGCTGTTGCCCAGTTCGTGGTCGGCTTCAGTTCTTCAGACATTGACGCCGTCGCGCGCGCAAGTGCCCTGAGTCTCATCAAGGATCAGCTTGCCATCCAGGTGGGGGCGTCGCGATTGCCATGGTCCCGGCAGGTGCGGGCCGCGCGTCAACTGCGCCCGGGCAAGTCCACCATCGTTGGGGAGCGGGGGACGGTGGCTGCCGCCGATGCCGCCTATATCAATGCGACTTACGGCCATGGCTTCGAGTACGACGACTATGCGGGTAATGCCCACCCCGGCTGTTGCGTGGTGCCGGTTGCCCTTGCCGTCGGTGAGGAGATTGGTGCGTCGCTGGAGCAGATGCTGGTGGCCATGGTTGCTGGCTACGAGGCCTATGTCCGTATCGGCAGGCTGGGTTCGCCCGACCTGCTGAATGCCGGCTGGCAGCCCCATTCGGTCTTGGCGAATTTTGGTGCCGCGGCAGTTGCCGCCAAGCTGCATGGGCTGGACGCGGAGCGCACGCTGCACGCACTGTCGATTGCACTCAGCCATGCCAGCGGGACAACGGAATATGCCTCGACGGGCGGCTCCATCAAGCGGGCCCATGCCGGCATGGCGGCTCGCAACGGTATTGAGGCCGTCGATCTGGCGCGTGCAGGCATCACGGGGCCGAGGCGCTTTCTTACCGGGGACCGGGGGCTGTACCGTACCTTTATCCGCAAAGTGGTTACCGATGAGGCGCGCGGAGACTTTCTGCCGGGCCAGCCGCTGCAAATCAGCCAACTTTCGTTCAAGGCCTATTGCTGCTGCGCGGCCAATCACGCCTACATCGAGGGCATGGCCGGTGTGCGATCGCGTGCGGGCAGTATCGAATCCGTGGAGGCCCGCATCCAGACCATGAGCGATGCCATCGTCGGCACCCGCAACGCCCATATTTATCAGCCCCGCAACATCGAGGAATTGCAATATTCGCTGCCTGCGCAGATGGCACTGTCGGCCTTGGGGCTGGGCAATGGCTATCGGGCGCACCGCGACTTCCTGGAAGGACGCCTCCAGCTCACGCCGGACTCTGAGGCGATGCAGTTTGCGCGCCGCATCAAGTTGACCGTCTCGCGCGAACTGGACGAAAAATACCCGCGCAAATTCGTCGCCGACATGACCGTGCGTTATGCCGATGGAAGCTCGGAAGAGATCTTTGTCGATCGCGTCACCGGCCGGCCCGACAAGCCTTACACCCCACAAGAGCACCAGGCCAAGCTCGACGAACTCACGCACGAAATTCTGGGCCGTGAGCGGGCGGATCAACTGTTCCAGCTGGTCGACAGCTTCCCGTCTCCCAGGCCGGTGGGTGAGCTGACTGCGCTGCTGCGCGTCTCTGAATAACACGGGCCAGGCCCATATCAAGGCAAGGTGCGGAACTTCGCGCACCGATACGAAAGGAATCGAAATGGATCTTGGATTGAAAGACAAGGTGGCGATCGTCACGGGGTCGGCTCGCGGCCTTGGCGCAGCCACTGCCAGGCGGTTGGCCCAGGAGGGCGCGAAGGTCGTCATCACCGACATCAATGCCGATCTGGCGCAAGCCACGGCACAGGCGCTGCGTGACGAAGGCTTGGCCGCGCACTGCGTGGTGGGTGATATCACAAAGGCGGCGGATGTTCAGCGACTGGTGGGCGAGACCATCGCAAGCTTCGGCGGTGTCCACATCCTCGTGAACAACGCCGGTTCGCCGCGCGACAAGTACCTTGTGAAGATGAGCGAGGAGGATTGGAGCTTCGTCATGGACGTCATGCTCAAGGGCGCCTTCCTTGCCGCCAAGGCCGTCATGCCGCACATGATCGAGCAAGGCTGGGGCCGGGTGATCAACATCAGCTCGCGCGCTCACTTTGGCAACCCGACCCAGGCGAACTACGCGGCCGCCAAGGCTGGCCTGATCGGCTTGGCGAAGGCGCTGTCGATGGAAGAGGGCAGGTACGGCATCACGGTCAACTGCGTCGCCCCGGGCTTCATGGAGACCGAAATGATCCAGGCCTTGCCCACCTACGAGGTGATCAAGGAGCGTGCCTTGGCCATGCAGCCGGTCAAGCGTCCAGGGCGCCCCGACGATGTCGCCGATGCCGTGGCCTTCCTCGCCAGCGAGCGCGCCAGCTTCATCAGCGGCGAGGTGCTCCATGTCACCGGCGGCCGCTACGGTTGAGGGAGTGCGTTCGATGAAGGTATTAGAAGGTATCAAGGTCCTGGATCTGGGCCGCTACATTGCGGGGCCGTTTTGTGCCGCCTTGCTTGGCGACTACGGCGCCGATGTCATTCGCGTCGACCGCGTGGGTGGAAGCGAGGATCGCCTGATCCTGCCGGTGTCCGAGAACGGCGAGGGGGCGCAGTTCTTGCAGGTCAACCGCAACAAGCGGTCCATCAGCCTGGAGATTGACCAGCCCGAAGGCCAGGAAGTGCTGCATGAGCTGGTACGCCGCGCAGATGTGGTCATCGCCAACATGCCGCCACGTGTGCTGCAAAACCTGGGCATCGACTACGAGAGCCTGCGCCGCATCAAGCCGGACATCATTCTCACGGCATCGACCGCCTTTGGGACGGCACCCGCGGTGCGCGACCGCGTCGCCTTCGATGGCGTCGGCCAGGCGATCAGCGGTGCCGTGCACCTTGCCGGCCTGCCGGATCACCCGATGAAGGCCATGGTGCCGGTGGTGGACTTCGCTACCGCTCTGTCATGTGCGCTTGGAACCATGATGGCACTCTACGAGCGCAAGGCCAGCGGCATGGGCCAGGAAGTGGGGGCGTCGCTGCTGCAGACGGCGCTCAATTTCTCCAGCGCCAGCCTGATCGAGGAGGCCGTGCTCCAGGCGGACCGCAAGGCGACGATGAACCGTGCGGCGCAGTACGCTCCTTCGGACATCTTCCGCGCGAAGGACGGCTGGTTCATCACGCAGGTCATCGGCCCGGCCATGTTCAAGCGCTGGGCGCGTCTGATCGGCAAGCCCGAATTGGTCGACGATCCGCGTTTTCAGGACGATTTGCAGCGCGGGCACCATGGCGAATACCTTAGCGACTTGATGAGCGAATGGTGCGCACCCATGACCCGTGCCGAGGCTTTGGCCAAGCTGGAAGGAGCGCGCATTCCCGCTGGCGCGGTGAACTCGCCGCGCGAGGTGTTGCAGGACGAGTCCATCAGCGCAGCCGAGCCCTTCGAGATGATGGAATACCCTGGAGTGAAAACGCCGGTTCCCATCGTCAAACCGCCGATTTTCCTGTCTCGTACCCCCGCCGCCGTGGTGCGCAGGCCGCCCCTGGCCGGCGAGCACACGAACGAGGTGCTCATGGAAATCGGCTACTCACCCGACGCCATCGCGCAATTGAGCGAGCGCGGCATTGTCCAGCAGGCTCCAGGGGGGATTGCAGCATGACAGATGCCGGCACCTCTTTGCGGATCGATCCCGAAATGCTCACCCAACTGCGTGGCTGGGAAGGGCGCAGCGAGACGCATCAAGACCAGATTGCGGCCGCTCCGATGCGTGGTTTGTCGGCGACCCTGGGTCGTCAGGATCCATTCCCGGCTGCGGGTGATGAGCTCCCGCCCTTGTGGCACTGGCTTTACTTTCTACCGCAGGCGCTCCAGCAGGAGTTGGGCGAAGATGGCCATCCGCGCAAGGGTGGGTTCCTTCCGCCCGTGCCATTGCCGCGCCGCATGTGGGCGGGGGGACGTTTGCAGTGGCTTCAACCGTTGCGTGTGGGCGAGGACGTGCAGCGGACCTCGGAGATTCTTTCCGTGAGCCACAAGTCCGGCCGCAGCGGCGATCTCGTGTTTGCAACGATTCGGCATGAACTTTCGGGCGGCACGGGTCTTGCGGTGCGCGAGGAGCAGGACATCGTCTACCGTGAAATGGCGCGGCCGGGTGATCCGGCTCCGGCACCGCAGGCAGCTCCCGCCGCTGCGCTATGGAGTCGGGAGATCGTTCCTGACCCAGTGCTCTTGTTTCGCTATTCGGCGCTCACCTTCAATGGTCACCGCATTCACTACGACCGCAGCTATGCGGTCGAGTGCGAAGCATATCCCGCGCTCGTCGTCCATGGGCCGCTCATCGCGACCCTGCTCGCCGATCTTGCCCGTCGGGAGTGCCCTGAATACCGCTTTGCCAGCTTCAGTTTCCGGGCGGTGCGCCCCTTGTTCGACCGGCATCCGTTCCGAGTGTGCGGCAAGCCATCGGCCGATGGAAAGAGCGCATTGCTCTGGGCGCAGGATCACGAAGGCTGGTTGGCGATGCAGGCCGAAGTGCAGTTTCAGTAGGGACCGACAGACATGACGAGTACACCCGTTGCGCGCGCGCGCAGCTTTCTCTTTGTCCCCGCAGGGCGTCCGGAGCGCTTTGGCAAAGCCCTGGATTCGGGGGCCGACTGCGTGATTCTCGACCTTGAGGATGCCGTGCCCATGGATCAGAAGGAGGCGGCGCGCGACCAATTGGCCGGCCGACTGCCAGGATTCAGCCAGCAACAACTCGCGCGCACTCTGGTGCGTATCAATGCGGCGGACACGTCATGGCATGCGGACGACTTGCGCTTGCTTGCCGAATGGACTGCGCGAGGCCTGGCGGGCGTGATGGTGCCCAAGGCCGATGCCGCCCACGTGTTGAATGCAATCGCGGCATCGTTGGGGCCATCCGCAGCTCTCTTGCCTCTGGTCGAATCCCTGGCGGGTCTGGATGCCGCTGACCGCTTGGCAAGCGCTTCGCAAGTTGCGCGTCTGGCGTTCGGCCACCTGGACTTTCAGTTGGATTTGGGCATGCGTTGCGGCGTTGACGAATTGGAGCTGATGCCGGTGAGGTTCGCGCTCGTCGCCGCGTCCCGAAGAGCATTGCTGCAGGCTCCCATCGACGGAGTGACGACCGATACGGGAAACAGCGAACGCTTGCAGGCCGATACCCAGCGTGCCCGAGGCCTTGGGTATGGAGCAAAGTTGTGCATCCATCCGGCGCAGGTCGCTGCTGTCAACGAGGCGTTTTCGCCATCACCGAACGAGGTGGAATGGGCTCGCCGGGTGCTGGCAGCTGCTCAAGCGAATGAAGGGCGGGCGTTTAGTCTAGATGGTCGCATGGTCGATCTTCCGGTCATTCGACTTGCACAGCAGACGTTGGATCAAGCGCTCGTGACCCAATAATCTGTGCCGAGGTTCGTTCTCGGTGGGCCAAAAGGCCTTTGCGAATCGACCGGCTTTCGCTATTCAATCGAAACGCAAGGCTGCACGGCGTGGGTGGAGCAGCCCATGTCGTGAAGCTTCTGTCCTCTATTCATCAAATCATGGCGCGCTCTTCCATGCCCATCAAATCCCTCCTGATCGCCAACCGCTCCGAGATCGCCATCCGCGTGATGCGCGCCGCCTCGGAGATGAACATCCGCACCGTGGCCATCTACTCGCGCGAGGACCGCCTGGCGCTGCACCGCTTCAAGGCCGACGAGAGCTACCTGGTGGGCGAGGGCAAGAAGCCCCTGCAGGCCTATCTGGATATCGACGACATCCTGCGCATCGCCCGCGCGGCCCAGGTCGACGCCATCCACCCCGGCTACGGCTTCCTGTCCGAGAACCCCGAGTTCGCCGAGGCCGTGATCGCCGCCGGCATCGAATGGGTGGGCCCGCGCCCCGAGGTCATGCGCACCCTGGGCAACAAGGTCGCGGCGCGCAATGCCGCCGTGGCCGCAGGCGTGCCCGTGATGCCGGCCACGCCCCCGCTGCCGCTGGACCTGGAAGAGTGCAAGCAGCTGGCCGCCGGCATCGGCTACCCCGTCATGCTAAAGGCCAGCTGGGGCGGTGGCTGGCGCGGCATGCGCGTCATCCGCGGCGAGGCGGAACTGCCCGATGCCCTGGCCGCGGCCCGGCGCGAGGCCCTGGCCGCCTTCGGCAACGACGAGGTCTATTTCGAGAAGCTGGTGCAGCGCGCCCGCCACGTCGAGGTGCAGATCCTCGGCGACCGCCACGGCAACGTGGTGCACCTGTTCGAGCGCGACTGCACCGTGCAGCGCCGCAACCAGAAGGTGGTCGAGCGCGCCCCCGCACCCTACCTCGACGACGCCCAGCGCCAGGCCCTGTGCGACAGCGCCATCAAGCTGATGCAGGCCGTGAACTACACCCATGCCGGCACGGTGGAGTTCCTGATGGACGCCGACAGCGGCCAGTTCTACTTCATCGAGGTCAACCCGCGCATCCAGGTCGAGCACACCGTCACCG
>JAFEEP010000080.1 GCA_018241045.1 Pseudomonadota bacterium
GACCTGCTTCAAGGTTTCGGGGTCCGTGTCCACATGGAGCCACACTTTGCCGCCGCCTTCGATGGGGACGAGGCTTTCGCCGCTGTGGCCGATGCCGACGGTGTAGATGCGGATGCCGCTTTGGGCCGCTTCCTGCGCGGCTTCGAGCGGCGTGACACGGCCGCGGTTCTGCGCGCCGTCCGTGAGCAGCAGGATCGCGCGGGAGCGCGCGGGGCTGTCCGCGAGGCGACGCACGGCGGTGAGCACGGCGGAGCCGATGGCGGTGCCATCGTCGCGCGTGTCCAGGTCCAGCCCGTCGAGCGTGCGCTCCAGGCGCTTGTGATCGGCGGTGAGCGGCGACAGCGTGATGGGGTGCGCGCTGAAGAGCACGAGGGCGAATCGGTCGTGGGGGCGGCGGCTGATGAAGGCGCGGAGCAGGCGCCGCGCCGCGCTCCAGCGGTCTTCGTGACCGTCATCGAGGATGCGCATGGAGCTGGAGCCATCCAGCACCACGGCGAAATCCACGGCCGGAGCGACGCCTTCGACGGTCTTGCGCCATTCGGGGCCCGCCGCCGCGAGCGCGAGCAGGGCGGCGAGGACGATGGGCACATGGTGGGCCGTGAGCCGCGCGAGGCGCGAGCTGGGCCGCGAACTGGGCACGCCCCAGCGGTAGACCGCGCGCCATCCGAAGTAGATGGCGATGGGCAGCAGCAGGAGCAGGAACGGATAGGCGAAGGCGATCATGGGCGGCCCGCCTTCGCTTCAAGATCCACCGGCGCCAGCAGGGCGGCGGCATCGGGGAAGGGCGGCTCCGTGCGTCCGAAACGCGCCGCGTCCAGGCTCGCGGTCCACTGGGACCAGGCGTCGAGCTTCGCTTTGCGGAAATCCGGCGCGCCCCAGCCGCGGCTGCTTTCGCCGAAGACCGACGCGAGCAGATCCCGCCCCGCCTGGTGTGCGGCGTCGAGGCTCGCACGGTCCTTCGTTTTCGGCGGCCACGCGGATTGGAAGCTCTTCCGCGCCTGGGCGAAGGCGCGCGCGTCGGCGCGGCGACGCCAACGCCAGATGAAGAAGCCGACGAGCAGCAGCGGCGGCAGGAGCAGCAGGCTCGCCCAGGCGAACGGAAATGGAATCTCCGGCAGCACATCCTCGCGCCCGCCGCCGTAGCCCACCCAGGGCGAACCGAAGTCCACGGTGCGCGCCACGGTCACGCGCAGCTCCGGCGCGCGGCGGCCATCGCCCAGATCCAGCGGCGGCACCACCGCGAGGCCCGGCTGCATCGCCTGCACGGTGAAGCGCCAGCCATGCCCATCCGCCGAAGGCTCCACGGCGCGCAGCTTGAAGGGTCCGAGCGCGTCCTCCACCGCCGGGCGCGGAATCGGCGGCGCGGACGGGTCGTCCTCCCGCAACTCCAGCACCGTGAGTTGCCCGAAGGGCAGCGAGACCGGCGCCTTCCAAACCGGCGCGGCCGACAAGATGGAACCCGCGATCAGGGCACAAAGACCCGACGCCCGACGCCCGACGCCTGACGCCAGCCTCATGCCCCACCGCCCTTCAGCCACGCGCCCAGCTTCGCCACGGGATCGGCCTGGATGTCCCAGCGCAGGCGCACGACCTTCGCGGAGAAACCCGGATCGGGCCACGCGGCGGCGCGCTTGGAGGGCGGTAGCAACGGCTCGAACCAGACGAGGCGGTGGCGCACGGCGAGCGGCTTGAGCAGCGGCGCGAGGCCGCGCAGGCCCGCGCCATTGCTCAGAAGCCAGAGGCGGTGGCCGCGCCCGTGCTCGCCCCAATGGCCCAGCGCTTCCATCCAATCCTCGGGCCGGGGCAGGGCGGGGCCGCGCTCGATGAGCTTCTCCAGCAGGCGCAGGCCGTGGGCGCGCCCGCGGCGCGGCGCGATGCGCAAGGCGGGCGTGCGCCCGTCGCCGGGCACGATGAGGCCGAGCCGGTCGCCGCTGGCCTGCACCGTCGCCATGGCCGCGCCGCAGAGTTCCAGCGCCCAGCGCAGCGGCGACACCGGATCGCCCAGGAACATGGAAGGCGAAGGGTCCACCACGAGCCAGAGGATCAGCTCGCGGCTGCTTTCGAAGCGCTTGATGATGGGCTCGCCCATGCGCGCCGTCAGCGGCCAGTGGATGAAGCGCGGATCGTCGCCGGGCTGGTAGTGGCGGTTGTCAATGTAGGTGAGGCCCGAGCCCTTCAGCTTGCTCGGGTGCAGCCCTTCCGTGCCCCCTTGCAGCGGAATGCGCAACCGCAGCGGCAAACGCCGGAGGCGAGCGACGAAGCGGCGGGGCAGGGGCATGAAGACAGGCTACAGGCTTCGGGCGTCTGGCGTCGGGCCTATGTGCTGGACTGGCCGCGTTGATCGCGCCGCGGTCTATGCAAAGAGGCCCGACGCCTGAAGCCTGACGCCCGAAGCCTGCTTCACCACTTCACGCGCACGCGGTAGGTCAACACGGTCTCGCCTTCGGCGGGGACGGGCACTTTGAATTCGGCGGTGCCGCTGGCGGGTTTGGTGAAGGGCAGGCTGCTGCTCACCATCTCCCAGTCGCCGGGGATGGGCTCGCGCACGATCACGGTCTGGGCGTCCTTCTTGGCGTTCTTGAGGCGGATCTCGTAGGCGCTTTCGCTCACCTGGCGACGCTTGCCGTCCCGGCCGAGGTCCTTGTAGTCCGTCTGCTTGCGGTGGCCGGTGACATCAAAGGACTCGCCGAGCTTGAGCTTCACGGTCTCGTTCTTGGGCGTGTGGTCCACGCTGTCCTCGCCCACGAATTGCGCGCGGCCTTCCGAATCCTGCTTGTAGACGCGGATGATGCCCTTGGGCAGCGGCATGCCGAGGTGGTTGGCCTCCTTGTTGTCGAAGGAGATGAAGACGCCCACCTTCAGCTTGTCGCCGATGTCCCCGTAGCTGCCTTGGTAGTAATAGGGATTGCCCTCCAGCACCAACTCCTTGGTGACGGGCACAGATGAGGCGGAGAGCAGGGCCACCTGCTTGGTCTGGTTGGCGGCGATGGTCGTGGGCCGGTCCAGGGTGTAGAGGTGGTATTCGAAGAGGCTTTGCTCGGCCATCTGCGCGGGGGCGGGCGCGGCCATGCTCTTTACCATGTAGACGCGATCTTCCATCTCGCGCGGCGGCTGCACGCGATTCACATCCCCCGCCACCAGTTGCAGCGTGGCGTCCGGATAAGCGATGCCGCTCTGATTCGTGAGCGTCACCCAGCCGTTCAGGTCCAGGCTCTTCTCGTCGCCGGACAGGTTGGCCA
>JAFEEP010000081.1 GCA_018241045.1 Pseudomonadota bacterium
CCGCCATCTTCATTGCCGGGCCATCGCCCGCCTCCTTCGTGCTGCGCGCCGCGGGCGTCGCGGTGAGAGTGGCCGAATCGTCCAGCGCTGCATCAACCTCGGCCATGCCCGGCTCGTCTCCGTTCCTGAAATCCACGTTGTGCCCCCGTCTTTCGATCCCTGGCGCGCCGCGGGTTCGCAGGCGCATCCGTTCCACTTGTGTTCGAATCGGGGGCTGATCCCCGATCCTACCAGACAAGAGGAACGAAACGAGAAAAACTTATCCCCATTCGTTCCCCAGCCTGGTCCCGGACATACCGTGTTCAAGCCCCGAATCCGCCCCTGACACGCGCTGCGCGTCGTTGCGAATGAATCTAAGTCTTGAGCCCCCCCGGCGTGTCGGACCACTACCTATAGTGCCTGATGGTGAGTCGGACGCAAGAGGGTAAATCCTTGCTAACCATGCTGCGACGCAGCGTTCGCGCCCTGCCGGCAAGCGTGCGGCGCAGCGACGCGCGGGATTTCCGCGACTGGCGCGCGATGCAAGAGTCAAAGTGAATCTGTGAAAAAAATTATGTCCGGGGACAGGCGGTTCGGGGCGTTGACACGGATGGAATCGGGGTCGGAAATTTTGTTTCGGCAGGGCGGGTTAGCGAGTGTCGATGCGAACCCGTCTTGCCGCTTGATTACACTAAGGCACTAGCTATCCTGTGCGCCACGGCAGTTACGAAAGGACATTCCCCATGTTCAACCTCATCGGCGCGATCTTCAGCGGCCTCATCGTCGGCGCGCTCGCGCGCTATTTCTACCCCGGCGGGGTCGAGATGGGCTGGGGCATGACCGCGCTGCTGGGGATCGGCGGCTCGCTGCTCGCCGGCCTGATCGTCAGCCGCGGCAACGTCAGCGAAGGCTTCCACCGCGCTGGTTGCCTCGCCTCGATCGTCGGAGCAATGGCGCTGATCTTCATCGGCCGCCACATGGGCTGGCATTTCTAGCGCGCGATCTCCGCGATCGCTCCGGCGACCTCGTCGACCAGTTCGAGCGGCAGGTCGTGGCCCATGCCGGGGATGACCTTGAGCCGCGCGCCGGGGATCGCGGCGGCGGTGTCCCTGCCGCCTTCGACCGGAACCAGCGGATCGTCGGCGCCGTGGATCACCAGGCTGGGCGCGGTCACTCCGCGCAGCCGCTTGCGCCGGTCGCCATCGTCAAGGATCGCGGCGAGCTGGCGGCCCGGGCCGGTGGGGTGGAAGCTGCGCTGGTAATCGCGTGCGATCCGTTCCTTCAAGCGGGTTTCGTCGGCGGGATAACCGGGGCTGCCGATCGCCTTTGAAATCCTGACGCCGAAGGGGATTACCTGTTCCAGCGTGGCGTTGGGCGGCGGGCGATCCATCAGCGCGGCCAGCGCCTCGGGCTTGGCCTGGGGCAGGCGGCGATTGCCCGTGGTTGACATGATCGAGGTCAGCAGCAGCACCCGGTCGGGATAGCCGATCGCCACCAGTTGCGCGATCATCCCGCCCATCGACGCGCCGACGACGTGTGCCTTCGCGATCCCCAGCGCGTCGAGCAGTGCCACCGCATCGGCAGCCATCTCGGTCAGGCGATAGGGCAGTTTTGCGCGCAGCCCAAAGGCGCGCATCAGCGCGACACGGCGGAAATTGGGCACGCCGTGTTCGGTGAACTTGGTCGACAGGCCGATGTCGCGGTTGTCATGGCGGATCACGTAATAGCCGCGCCGGACCAGATCCTCGACCAGCTCGATCGGCCACAGTGTCAGTTGCGCGCCTAGCCCCATGATCAGCAGCAACGGCGGATTGGCGGGGTCGCCGTGGGCTTCGTAGGCAATATCGATTCCGTTGGCGTGGACGTGCGGCATGGATGCTCCCGATTGACCAAGCCGTCAGGCTGGCGCGCCGTCCGGCGCTTGGCAAGCGGGATTATTCGTTTGCCGCCGAGGGAATAGCCTTCTCGCCCTTCTCGAAGATCTTGCTTGCCCGTCCGACCAGCAGCGGATCGACCGTGCCGACCACATGGTCGCTGCGCCCTTCGTAGGGCAGCGAGTTGAGTACGAAGCGCATCGCGTTCAACCGGGCGCGCTTCTTGTCGTCGCTCTTGATCACGGTCCAAGGACACAGATCGGTGTCGGTGGCGTGGAACATCGCCTCCTTGGCCCTGGTGTAATCGTCCCACTTGTCGAGGCTGGCGACGTCGACCGGGCTCAGCTTCCATTGCTTGAGCGGGTGGATCTTGCGTTCGGTGAAGCGGCGCAGCTGTTCTTCCCGGCTGACCGAGAACCAGAACTTGATCAGGTGGATGCCGCTGCGCACCAGGTTGCGCTCGAACTCGGGCGCCTCGCGCAGGAATTCGTCGTACTCCTCGTCGGTGCAGAAGCCCATGACGTGTTCGACCCCGGCGCGGTTGTACCATGAGCGGTCGAACAGAACGATCTCGCCCTTGGTCGGCAGGTGCCCGACATAGCGCTGGAAGTACCACTGGCCGCGTTCGACGTCGCTGGGCTTCTCCAGCGCCACCACCCGCGCGCCGCGAGGGTTGAGATGTTCCATGAAACGCTTGATCGTGCCACCCTTGCCCGCCGCGTCGCGCCCCTCGAAAACGATCACCACCCGCGCACCGGTATCCTTGATCCAGGTCTGCAGCTTGAGCAACTCGGCCTGGAGCAGGAATTTCTCGCGCTCATAGTCCTGACGCAACATCTTGAACTTGTAGGGATAGCCACCCTCCTTCCAGCCCGGCGCCAGCTCGTCGCTGGTCTTGCGCAGGGGGATCGAGGAAGGCGGAAGGCCAAGGTGTTCGCGCAGCCGCTCGGCGTCGTCGGGCGCCGCCCCTGCGATCAGCGCCTCCAGCTCCCGCATCGCGCCGCGCGCCATCATCGCCTCGGCCGCGGCGAGCATCCCGGTCTGCGCCGCCAGTACACGTTCTTGCGCAAAGCTGGCGCTGATCGCCGCTCGGGTCGCCTCGGTTCGGTCTTCGTCGCTGTGAGTCATCGCGTTCTTGCCGCTATGTCGCGATTGTTGCAGCTTCGTGTCAGCGCGGCAACAGTTATGGCACCAATACTGTATCCCGTGGTTCGGCCAGTGTGCCCGGATAGTCGAGGGTGTAATGCAGCCCGCGGCTTTCGTGGCGCGCGAGGGCAGAGCGCACGATCAGTTCGGCGCATTGCAGCAGGTTGCGCAGTTCGATCAGGTCGGTCGAAACGCGGAAGTGGGCGTAGTATTCCGCGATCTCGTCGGTCAGCATCTGGATGCGGTGCTTGGCGCGCTCCAGCCGCTTGGTGGTGCGCACGATCCCGACGTAGTTCCACATGAAGCGACGGATTTCGGTCCAGTTCTGCTTGATCACCACTTCCTCGTCGGAATTGGTCACCCGGCTTTCGTCCCAGGCGCGCACCGGCGGAGGCAGGTCGAAGCTGTCCCAGCGGGCAAGGATGTCGCTCGCCGCCGCCTCGCCAAAGACGAAGCATTCGAGCAGCGAGTTGGACGCAAGGCGGTTGGCGCCATGGAGGCCGCTCTCCGTGCATTCGCCCGCGGCGTAGAGTCCGGGCAGGTCGGTGCGCCCGGCGAGGTCGATCACGATCCCCCCGCAGGTGTAATGCTGCGCGGGAACCACCGGGATTGGCTGGCGAGTCATGTCGATCCCCAGCCCGATCAGCTTTTCATAGATGTTGGGGAAGTGTTCGCGCACGAATTCGGGTGGCTGGTGGCTGATGTCGAGGTGGACGAAATCGAGCCCGTCGCGCTTGATTTCGGCATCGTTGGCGCGGGCGACGATATCGCGCGGGGCCAGCTCGGCGCGCTCATCGTAATCGGGCATATAGCGGTGCCCGGTCCTGGGGTTGATCAGCCGCCCGCCTTCGCCGCGCACCGCCTCGGTGATCAGGAAGTTCTTGACCTCGAGGTTGTAGAGGCAGGTCGGGTGGAACTGCATCATCTCCATGTTGCC
>JAFEEP010000082.1 GCA_018241045.1 Pseudomonadota bacterium
CGCCGCGCTCGATCCCCATTCGAACTATCTCGAAGGCGCTTCGCTGACCCGCCTCAACACCATGATTGACGGCAATTATTCGGGCCTAGGGCTGTCGGTCGAAGAGGATGACGGCGCGGTCAAGGTGGTCTCCCCGATGCGCGGCAGCCCGGCCGAGGCGGCGGGGGTCAAGGCGGGCGACTATATCACCCATCTTGATGGCAAGCTGATCTATGGCGGCACGCTGGACGATGCGGTATCTCAGATGCGCGGCGAGGCTGGAACCAAGATCCGCCTGACGATCTATCGCCCGGGCCGTGATGCGCCGTTCGACGTCACCGTGACCCGCGGGATGATCAGCCTCGAGCCGGTCACCTGGAAGCTCGACAAGGATGTCGGGGTGATCAGCGTCAACGAGTTTTCCAAGGACGTTGGCGTCAACGTCAACAAGGCGATCGCCGACTTGCGCAAGCAGAGCGGCAACAGGCTGGCGGGGCTGGTGCTCGACCTGCGCTCCAATCCGGGCGGCGCGCTCGATGAGGCGGTGGCCCTGTCCGACCTGTTCCTGACCAAGGGCGATATCGTCTCGCAGCGTGGCCGCAATCCGCAGGACAACGAATATTACCGCGCTGAATCGGTCTATCCGGGCGATGCCGCCAAGGGGTTGCCGCTGATCGTGCTGATCGACGCGGGTTCGGCCTCGGCCTCCGAAATCGTCGCCGGTGCGCTTCAGGATCAGCACCGCGCGGTGATCATGGGTGAGCGCAGTTTTGGCAAGGGCTCGGTCCAGTCGTTGTTCGAACTGGACAAGACCCATGCGGTCAAGCTGACTACGGCGCGCTATTACACGCCCTCGGGCCGCTCGGTGCAGGAAGGCGGTGTCGAGCCCGACATTCGCGTGCCGCAACTGTCCGATCCTGACGCCCAGCGCCGCAACGACATGGCGATGCGCGAAAGCGACCTGCGCCGCCACCTCGTCAACGAGGTGGCGATGGACGACAAGAAGCTCGAGGCCGATCCCAAGGCCGATCCGCGCTTCAAGCTGACCGCAGATGAACTGAAAGCCAAGGGGATCAAGGACTTCCAGCTCTACTACGCAACGGAAACGCTGCGCCGCACCGGTGGCGCCCAACTCGCGGCAAAGGGCAAGTGATGCCGCCGCAGGGGGACAAGGCCTGGTCGCTGGCGCGGCTGCTCGCGTTGGTCGTTCCGGCGGCGCTGCTGATCGCGGTCTACGTCGGGCAATACGGTTTTGGCCTCGCCCCGTGCGAGATGTGCTGGTGGCAACGCTATCCGCACTTCGCCGCCGCGGCGCTGGCGCTGCTCGCCTTCGTGCTGCGCGGACAAGCGCGCTTGCTGGTGGCGCTTGCCGGTCTGGCGATCCTGGTTTCAGGCGCGATCGGGCTGCTTCACGCCGGGGTCGAATACGGCTGGTGGGAAGGCTTCACCACCTGCACCGCCAACGCGCTGGTCGGCACGGCCGATCCGCTCAAGGCCATCCTCAATGCCCCGATCGTGCGCTGCGACGAGGTGCAGTGGTCGCTGTTCGGGATCAGCCTGGCTGGCTACAATTTCCTCGTCTCGACCGGGACCGCGCTGCTGATCTTCGCGCTGCTGCGTCGTTCGCGGGGGGCTGCGGCATGAGCCGGTCGCGTTCGGAGCGGATGCTGCGGGTCGATCAGGCCGGTGAATATGGCGCAACCCGTATCTATGCTGGCCAGCTCGCCGCGATGGGCGATCGCGCGCCGCACTCAGCAACCGTGCGCCACATGGCCGGGCAGGAAGCCGAGCATCTTGCCCGGTTCAACGATCTGATCGCCGAACGCGGCGTGCGCCCGACCGCGCTCCAGCCGTTCTGGAATGTCGCGGGCTTCGCCCTCGGCGCGGCGACCGCGCTGATCTCGCCCGAAGCGGCGATGGCCTGCACCGCGGCGGTCGAGGAGGAGATCGACCGCCACTACACCGAACAGCTCGATCAACTGGGTGACGACGACCCCGAACTCGCCGGGATGATCGAGAAATTCCGCGCCGACGAACGCGAGCATCGCGACACCGCGCTCGCCGCCGGCGCCGAGCGCGCACCGGGCTATCCCTTGCTCTCCGGCGCGATCCGGCTGGGGTGCCGGGTGGCGATCAAGCTGGCCGAACGAATCTGACCTGCCGCGCGAACCTTCGCGCGCTTCATCTGTTATTCACAGCGTCGTGGCCCTATATCGGAGTCAGATTTGTTCCGTGCGAAGGAGTGCTGCCGTGATCCGTTCCAGCCTGACCGGCCTTGTCGCCCTCGCGGCGCTTTCGACCTTTTCGGCCCCCGCGACGGCGCAGGAAGCGGCCGAACCCAAGGTCAACCAGCTCATCATCTTTGGCGATGACAAGTGCCCCGAGTCGGACGGCGGCGAGATCGTGGTCTGCGCGCGCAAAGCGGAGAGCGAACGCTATCGCATCCCGGCGATCCTGCGCGATACCCAGTCGCCCCAGAACGAGGCCTGGACCAACAAGGTTCTCGCTTACGAAACCGTCGGGCGCGGCGGCGCGCAGAGCTGCTCGCCGGTCGGTCCCGGGGGCTGGACCGGTTGCGCAAGCAAGCTGATCCGCGACGCCTATGCCGAAAAAGCGACCGGCTCTGACGTCAAGATGGCTGAACTGATCGCCGCAGAGCGCGCCAAGCGGCTTTCGACGATCGACGCCGATGCCGCCGAGACGCAGAAGCGGGTCGAACAGGCCGAAAAGGACTACCTCGCCCGCCAGAAGGCGCTGGACGACGAGGAAGCCGCCAAGAAGGCGGCAGCCGCCCCGAAGCCTTGAAAATGTTTCAGCATAGCTGAAGCAAGGTACACCGGCCCGCTCCCCCGCAGACCACGCTTCCCCTGGCGGCCAGCAACCGAAGAGCTTGCGCCGAGCAAGAGGAGTTCCGCCAGCTCCAATC
>JAFEEP010000083.1 GCA_018241045.1 Pseudomonadota bacterium
CCACGATCATCCCGCGCGGAGGCGCGCTGGGCATGGTGGTGCGCCTGCCCGAGCGCGACCGCTATTCCTATCACCGCGACCAGATGCACGCGCAACTTGCCGTGGCGATGGGCGGGCGCGTGGCGGAAGAGATCATCTTCGGCCACGACAAGGTTTCTTCCGGAGCCTCATCCGATATCCAGCAGGCGACTTCGCTCGCCCGCAACATGGTCACCAAATGGGGTATGTCGGACAAGCTGGGGCCCCTGCAGTACGAGGAACAGTCGGAAGGCTACCTCGGCTATGGCGCCTCGCAGCGGACGATGCAGTCGGCTGAGACCAACAAGCTGATCGACGCCGAAATCCGCGGCTTGGTCGATGGCGGGCACAAGCGCGCGACCGACATCCTCAAGAAGAATGAGGCACAGCTTCACCAGCTCGCCCAGGCACTGCTGGAATACGAGACGCTGACCGGCGAGGAAATCGACACGCTGATCAAGGACGGCAAGATCGACCGGCCAGACCAGCCCAAGGGCGACGCCTTGCGCCCGGTGCCGGTGCGTGGTTCGGCGATCCCCAAGGCGGGCAAGCGCTTTGTCGAGGCGGCGCGCTCAGCTCACAACGACTGAGCGCGTCAGGCGCCGCTTTCCGCCAGGATCAGCAGCGCGAACAGGATCAGCACCGCCAGCGCGATGAACAGCAGCGCGGCCGTCCGCCACAGCGCCGAAGCCCGGCCCAGCGCGTAGGTTCCGCGCAGCTGCTTGTACATATGCACCGGCGGTGCGAACACCGTCAGCGCGGCGAGGAAGGGTACGCCCGCCGTCTGCCCCAGTGCGACCAGCGAGGTCAGCAGGGTCATGAAGCACAGCGAATAGGTGACGAAAACGGTGTGGTCGTACAGGCCGAAGCGGCGGCGCCAGGCAAACAGCAGCCAGACGAACGGGATCGAGATCGGGATCAGCGCCCAACTGAACTTGTAGGCATTGGCCTGCAGCTTGAACAAGCCAAGGCCGGGATTTTCCTTCATCCGGGTAATCGCGCGCTGCACCGCGGGCACATCACTGTGAACCTTGTCAGTAATGTTCTGCTTGTCTTTCTGCGCCTCCTCGAGAGCGGCGCGGCGTCCGGCGATCTGGCCGTCGATGCCGTTCAACGGCTTGCCCTGGCGGACCAGGTCGGCGCGCTGCTGTTCCAGCCGGGTCAACTCGTCCTGATGATTGGCGATCCCGAAAGCTGAACTCGAATCGATCCTGGCCAGGTCATCGAGGGATCCGCCGACCTGCTTGATCACCGCGAACATCAGGAACACGCTGAACAGAAACAGCGCGATCGGGCTCACATAGCTGGCGCGCCGCCCGTCGATGTATTCGCGGGTCAGTTGCCCAGGCCGGAACGCCAGCATCGGCAGGGTTCGCCAGATCTTGCCTTCGAAATGGAACACGCCGTGAAGCAGGTCGTGGAAGAACGCGCCCAGGGTCTTATGGACGTGGGCAGCCTGGCCGCAGGCGTGACAATGGCTACCGATCAGCACGGTGCCGCAGTTGAGGCAGGCTGACTCGTGCGTGTGTCCGTCGGTGCTTTCGCCGTGGACCGGCTCGGCCGCGCGCGCGACAAGTGCGCCGTCGACGACGTTGCCGATGATTTCACCCGAACCGCTCACACCTTGCCCCCCTTTTGTGCGGCGCATTCATGGTCTTGTCAGCTTGGCGCGGTCAAGCCACCATCCGGCACCAACCGGGGAGAAGGCAATGCGGCGAATCGTTCTGGCACTGGTGGCGGGCAGCAGCCTGATCGCGCTTCCGGCTCTCGCCGCGCCGGGCGACATGAGCGTTGGCCTGTTTCTCGACAAGGTCGCCGCGCTCAAGGCCAAGGGGGCGATGGCGCTGTTTTCCTCCGACATCGGCACCCTGCGAGCAGAAGCAACCGCCGCAGGCCAGGCCTACACCGCGAGGCTCAATGCCGAGCGCGCCCAGCGCCGGCCCAGTTCCTGCCCGCCCAAGGGCGCCCGGCCCAGCCAGGACCAGTGGCTCGCCCACCTCAACACCTATCCGCAGCAGGCCCGCGCCAGCACCAACCTGCGCGCGGCGATGGCGGATTACTACATCAAGACCTGGCCCTGCCGCTGACACGAAAAAGGCCCGCGCCGTTGCCGGGCGGGCCTTTTCGGAAACGGTGACGAAGGTCGGTCAACCGTCGTAATCGCCGCCGATCGAGGTGTTGCGCACCGGTGCCGCGGCGGTGATGCGCAGCGCTTCGGCCTGCTGGCTGAGCGAGCCGATGTCATCCACCTCATCGTCGTCGTCGGGCAGGACGCGCTGGAGCGAGCTGACCACCGATTCCTTGAGGTTTGCGGGGTGAACGGTGACTTCGGCGATTTCGCGCAGGGCGACCACCGGGTTCTTGTCGCGATCGCGGTCGATCGTCAGTTCGGCCCCGCCCGAAATCTCGCGCGCGCGCTGCGCGGCAAGCAGGACAAGGTCGAAGCGGTTGGGAATCTTGTCGACGCAATCTTCAACGGTAACGCGCGCCATGGGCACTCCAGTTCGGGAAATTCCGGGAATGGACGGCTGTTAGGCGTGCGGCCTTTGAAAAGTCAAGAAAAAATCGTATAACCTCTTGATTTTATTGACACAAATTGGCGAATCGCGATATTGTTTCACGCAGAGGACGCAGAGAAAGAAATCGAGGCGCAGAGCTGCTCCGCCCAGCGCCGCAGGCACCTTTCATTTCCATTATCAATCCCGGGGGCAATGCAGGAATTGAGGGTGGCTTCGCCACAAGAGCAACCTCTCTGCGCCTCTATTTCTTTCTCCGCGCCTCTGCGTGAACCCCGGCAACACTGCCTCTAATCGTAACTATGCCCCGCCAGCGAATCGTCGGCCAGGTCGCTGAACCGGGTGATCCGCGGTTCGAAGCGCATCCGCACCTTGCCGGTCGAGCCGTGACGCTGCTTGGCGACGATCAGTTCGGCGGTGCCGTAAACGCGTTCCATCTCCGAGGCCCAGGCGGCGTGGGCTTCGTGCGTCTTGGCATCGTCGCTTTCGTCGGGGCGCTTGGGCTCGCGCGCGGCGACGTAGTAGTCCTCGCGGAAGACGAACCAGACCATGTCCGCATCCTGTTCGATCGAGCCGGATTCGCGCAGGTCCGACAGCATCGGGCGCTTGTCGTCGCGCTGTTCGACCGCGCGGCTGAGCTGCGACAGCGCGATCACCGGCACGCCCAGTTCCTTGGCCAGCGTCTTGAGCCCGCGGCTGATTTCCGAGATTTCGTTGACGCGGTTGTCGTTGGCCCGGCCCGATCCCTGCAGCAGCTGGAGGTAGTCGACCACCACCAGCCCGATATCGTGGCGACGCTTGAGGCGGCGGGCGCGGGTGCGCAGCGCCGCGATCGACAGCGCCGGGGTGTCGTCGATGTAGAGCGGCAATTCGGCAAGGCGCTGACTGGCATAGGACAATTGC
>JAFEEP010000084.1 GCA_018241045.1 Pseudomonadota bacterium
AGCGCCCGGCGAAGATCGGCGAATCGACCAGCGTTTCGTAGTTCGTCTCGGCCCACGACCAGCGATCGCCCATCTGCGCCGCACCGTCGAGCGCGGTGGCCGCCGTCCAGCCCTTGGGCAAGGTGACGAAGGGCTGGATCCGGATCTGGCGGACATAGTGCCCGGCGGGATATAGGCTCATCTTCTCCCACTGCAGGTTGAGCATATCGGGGGTCATGGTTATGCGCCCCTCGCTGCCCTGCAGCGGCGAGGTGTGGATGAATTTCGCCACGACCTCGCTGGCGGAAACGTCTGCGGGAAGGGTGACGTGGAAGGCGAACACCTCGACCGGATCGCGATACCATTCCAGCTTGCGGCCATTGGCGGTGAAAGTCAGGTCGACCAGTTCCGCCAGCGGCCCGCGCGGTCCATGGTTGCCGGGAAGCCATTGCGGAAAGAGCACGGTCAGCGTGCGAGCGTCGGGCGCAACGGGAATCGTCTCGGTCACGCGATAGACGCCGCGCACCGTATCGGTAGCGTCGATGTCGAGCTTGATCGTGCCGGGATAGGGCGTGTCCCGCGCATCCGGGACGGTCTGGGTGATCGGCGCCGCAGTCGGCGCGGAATTCGCGGCCTGGGCGCTGGCGGGAAACAGGGCGGCGGAGGCAAGCAGTGTTGCGACGATTGTTTTCTGGATCATGCGCGGCTGATGCCGAACCTTGCGCGGGGGCGCAATGGTTTCGGGGGTGGCTTTTCGACGAAGGGCAAACACTGTAGGGGCCAGCGCCATGAGCAAGACCCCCCAGGCGATCCGCGGCACCCAGGACATTTTCGGCGCAGAGGCCGAGGCCTTCGCTCATGTCGTCGAAACCTTCGAACGGGTGCGCAAGCTTTATCGCTTTCGCCGCATCGAAATGCCGGTGTTCGAAAAGACCGAAGTGTTCAGCCGCTCGATCGGCGAAACCACCGACGTCGTTTCCAAGGAAATGTACAGCTTCGAGGATCGCGGCGGCGAATCGCTGACCCTGCGCCCCGAATTCACCGCCGGGATCGCGCGCGCCTACCTCACCAACGGCTGGCAGCAGCACGCCCCGCTGAAGGTCGCGACGCACGGCCCGCTGTTCCGTTACGAACGCCCGCAAAAGGGCCGTTATCGCCAGTTCCACCAATTGGACGCCGAAATTCTTGGTGCGGCGGAACCGCAGGCCGATGTCGAGCTGCTGGTCATGGCCGACCAGTTGCTCAAGGAGCTGGGCATTTCCGACGGGGTGACGCTGATGCTCAACACTCTGGGCGATGCGGCAAGCCGCGAGGCGTGGCGTATGGCGCTGATCGATTACTTCCGCGCGGTGAAGGGCGAATTGAGCGAGGATTCGCAGGATCGACTGGAACGCAACCCGCTGCGCATCCTCGACAGCAAGGACCCGCGCGACAAGGTGTTCGTAACCGACGCGCCGAAAATCGATGATTTCCTCTCGGATGACGCGCTGGCGTTTTTCGCCAAGGTGACCGGTGGGCTGGATGCGGCGGGCGTCGCGTGGATGCGCGCGCCGTCGCTGGTGCGAGGGCTGGACTACTACCGCCACACCGCGTTCGAATTCGTCACCGACCGGCTGGGCGCGCAAGGCACCGTCCTGGGCGGCGGGCGTTACGACGGACTGATGGAGAGCCTCGGCGGGCCGTACACCCCGGCGGTGGGCTGGGCCGCGGGGATCGAGCGGCTGGCGATGTTGGTGGGGGAGGCCGCCGACGTGCCGCTGGAAGTCGCGGTTGCCGCCGAGAGCATCGAACGAGAAGATGATGCCGCGGTGTTGGTCGTGGACATGAGGCGGGCCGGAATTTTGGCGGAGCTTTTCGCATCCGGCAGCCCACGAAAGCGCTACGATAAGGCGCGCAAGTCAATGCCCCGCATTTTGATTTCGTTTGATCTCCGCGACGGCGTCAAGACGCAGAGGCTTTCTATCTTGGACGAAACCCTTGAAGATCATCGGGCGATAGACGTTTTCGCTCACCGTTGGGCCGAAGTAAACAAGTGACCGTCTCCGACGCCCGCCTTGCCCAGATCGCGCATCGCTTCGCCGAGATCGAGGCGCGGTTGGCTTCGGGCACGCTGGAGGGCAAGGATTTCGTTGCCGCCAGCCGCGACTTTGCGGAGTTGGAACCAGTGGCAAAGGTCGCGGCCGAGGTCACCGCCATGCGCGGCGAACTCGAAAGCCTGGCCATTCTCGACGATCCTGAAATGCGCGAGCTGGCCGAGGAGGAGACCGCCCGGCTCAAGACCGAGCTGCCCGAGGCCGAGCATCGCCTCGCGCTCGCCATGCTGCCGCGCGACCGCGCCGATGCGCGCTCCGCCATGCTCGAAGTGCGCGCCGGGACGGGGGGTGACGAAGCCGCGCTGTTCGCAGGCGATCTGCTTCGGATGTACGAGCGCTTTGCCGCCGAACAGGGCTGGCGCTTCGAACTGGTCAGCGCCAACGCGAACGACATCGGCGGGTTCAAGGAAGCCGTGGCCGAAGTGAACGGCAACGGGGTCTTCGCCAAGCTGAAGTTCGAAAGCGGAGTCCACCGCGTCCAGCGCGTCCCGGTCACCGAAAGCGGCGGGCGCATTCACACCAGCGCGGCAACTGTGGCCGTGCTGCCCGAGCCCGACGAGGTTGACGTCCAGATCAACGACGGTGATCTCAAGATCGACGTTTACCGCGCCAGCGGCGCGGGCGGTCAGCACGTCAACACCACCGATTCCGCCGTGCGCATCACTCACCTGCCGACCGGCACCGTGGTCACCTGCCAGGACGGGCGCAGCCAGCACAAGAACAAGGAAAAGGCGATGCAGGTGCTGCGCGCCCGCCTGTTCGAGGCGCAGCGCGATGCCGCACAGGGCGCCGAAGCAGAGGCCCGGCGGGCGATGGTCGGGTCGGGCGACCGCTCCGAACGGATCCGCACCTACAACTTCCCGCAGGGCCGCGTCACCGATCACCGCATCAACCTGACCCTGCACCGCCTGCCCGAAGTGCTGGAAGGTCCGGGCCTGGGTGAACTGGTCGACGCGCTCACCGCAGAGGATCAGGCCAAGCGGCTGGCGGCGCTGGGCGAGTGATCGCATCGCCCGCCCGCACGGTCGCCGAAGCGATCCGCGCCGCAACCGAAACGCTTGGCCCGCATACCGACATCGCGAGGCTCGATGCCGAATTGCTGATGGCCCACGCGCTGGGAGCAAGCCGCTCGGAACTGTTCCTGCGGCGGATGGGCGATCCCGCGCCCGCCGCATTCGCCGCCCT
>JAFEEP010000085.1 GCA_018241045.1 Pseudomonadota bacterium
GGGAATGTCGGTAACAATCAGCGAGTGATAGCGCGTGGCGATGAAGGGCGAGGGCAGGCCCTTGAACAGGCCCGTTCCGTCGTGGCTGACCGGTGAGACCTTGCCATGCATCAGTCCGCCACGCACCACCTTGCCGCCGAAATACTGCCCGATCGACTGGTGGCCGAGGCACACGCCGAGCAGCGGCTTGCCCGCGTCGGCACAGGCCCCGACCAGATCGAGGCTGATCCCGGCCTCGTTGGGGGTGCAGGGACCGGGCGAGATCAGGAAGCCCTGCGCGCCGCTCGACAGCGCCTGGCCCGCCGACATGGCATCGTTGCGCACCACCTCAACTTCGGCGCCCAGTTCCATCAGGTAGTGGACCAGGTTCCAGGTGAAGCTGTCGTAATTGTCGATGACCAGGATCATGATTTCGCCCTACTGCCCGAAACCCGGCTCTGACGCCACCCGCACGGCTTCGCGCGCGGCGGCGATCAAGGCACCGGCCTTGGCCTCGCACTCGCGCTGTTCGTAGGCCGGGTCGCTGTCGGCGACGATACCCGCCCCCGCCTGAACGTGGAGTACCCCATTCTTGACCACCCCGGTGCGCAGAACGATGCACGAATCGAGGCTGCCATCGGGGGCGAAATAGCCGACGCCCCCGGCATAGGCGCCACGCGTTTCCGGCTCCAGCTCGGCGATGATCTCGGCAGCGCGCACCTTCGGCGCGCCGCTGACCGTGCCCGCCGGGAACCCGGCAAAGACCGCGTCGATCGCATCGTGGTGCGCGGTGTCGAGCCGGCCGACGACGTTGCTGACGATGTGCATGACGTGGCTGTAGCGTTCGATCGTGTAACTCTCGGTGACCTTGACCGTCCCCGCTTCGGCAACGCGGCCAACATCGTTGCGGCCCAGGTCGAGAAGCATCAGGTGTTCGGCGCGTTCCTTGGGATCGGCGAGCAGGCTGGCCTCGTTGGCGCGGTCCTGCTCCGGCGTCGCGCCGCGCGGGCGGGTTCCGGCGATCGGCCGGATCGTCACTTCGCCGTCGCGGACCCGGACGAGGATTTCCGGGCTCGATCCGGTGAGGGCGAAACCGGGCAGGTCGAGGAAGTAGAGGAAGGGCGAGGGGTTGACCCGGCGTAGCGCGCGGTAGAGCGCCAGCGGGGGCAGGGTGAAGGGGCAAGTGAAGCGCTGGGCCAGCACGACCTGGAAGATATCTCCCGCCTCGATGTAGCCCTTGGCGCGGCGGACCATCGCAGCGTAGTTTTCGCCGGGCATGGTCGGCGCCAGCTCCGGCGTGGGCAAGGCGGCGTCAGGACGCGGGGTGTCGGCGGGCTGGGCCAGGCGGCGTAGAGCGGCGTCGATCCGTTCGACCGCCTCTTCGATCGCGAGGTCTGGCGCGCGCCCGGACGGCCAGAGCGGGGCGATGCAGAACAGCTCGTCACTCAGCCGGTCGAACACCAGCACCAGCGCGGGACGGACGAACAGCATATCGGGCAGGTCGAGCGGATTGTTCGCCGGGCGCGGCAACTTCTCGATCAGGCCGTAGGTTTCATAGGCGAAATAGCCGACCAGGAAGGCCAGTGCAGGCGGCAGGCCACTGGGCATATCGATCCGGCAGGCGTCGACCAGCGCCCGCAGTTCGGCCAGGCTCGCGTTGTCGAGCGGCACGAAGGCATCGCGGTCGTGGCGCCAGTCGCGGTTGACCTCGCAGGCCGGGCCGGTGGCGCGGAACACCAGGTCGGGATCGAGCCCAAGCATCGAATAGCGCCCGCGCACCTCGCCGCCCTGAACCGATTCGAGCAGGAAGTCGCCGCGGCCCTCGACCATCAGCTTGGCCGCCGCGCCGACCGGGGTTTCGCTGTCGGCGATAAGGCGGCGCCAGACCAGCGAGGAGCGACCCTCGCCCAGCGCGGCGCGCGCTTCGTCGCGATGCTCGACCCCGGCGCCACTCACCAGTGGGTGCCTCAGTTGCCGCCGACCAGGCGATTGCGCACCGCCTTGATCGCGTTCTCGTTGCGCTTGACGCCGACTTCGTTGCGCATCGCGCTGCGCAATTCCTCGGAATACTCGCTACCCTGAAGCTGGGCGACCGAGCGGGCAAGTTCGCCCAGACGCGGGTCGTTGGCGGCAACCTCGCCGGGGATCGCGTCCTTGAGCTGGACGATGAACCAGCCGCGCGCGCGTGGCGCGCCGATGAGCTTGACCTTGCCCTTGGCCATCTGGAACAGCAGGCTCAGCGGCGGGGGTACTTGCTGGCCCATTGCCTGAAGCTGCTGGCGCGCCATGTCGACCTTCTGCACCGGCGGAAGGCTGAGCCCAAGTCCGGCGATCGCGGTGGCCAGATCGCCGCCCTTGCGGACCTGTTCCTCGATCTTCTGCGCGACGGCCTTGGCCGCGGCTGCTCCCTTGGAAAGCTGGATATCGGTGGAAATGACCTGCTTGATCTCCGCAAGTGGCGGCGGCGCGGCGGGCGAAAGCGTGCCGACGTCGAAGACCACGAAGGTCTTGCCCGGCTCGATCTCGGCGAGCTGGGGCTGCTTTTCGCCTTCCATCGAGAAGGCGGCCGGAATCACGCGGGCCAGTTCCGCCGGAGCCTTGGCGCCCTGTTGGCCGAAGACGCTGCCGTCGGCGAGGAGGGCCGGGGTTTCGCTCATCGTCAGGCCGAGTTCCTTGGCGACGTCGCTCAGCGAGGCGCCCTTGTCGAATTCGTCCTCGATCCGCGCGGAAAAGTCGGTCAGCGCGGTGCGGCGCTTGACCAGCGCGAGCTGCTGGCTCAGCTCACCGCGCGCCTGGTCGAGACTGCGCCCGGGTTTGTTCTCGATTCCATCGACCCGCAGCACCGTCCAGCCGAGCGGGGCCTTGAACGGACCGACGATCTTGCCCTTGTCCGCACCATAGACCGCATCGGCAATCGCCTGCGAGGTTTGCGAGGAAAGCGCCTGCCTGGTCAGCGCGCCGAGATCGGCCGTGGCAAGGCCCTTGGCAGAAGCGACGGCTTCGAGCGACTTGCCGGTCGCCAGCTCGGTGACGATCGCCTTTGCCGCCGGTTCGGTCGGAAGGACAAGCTGGGTGACCTTGCGGCTCTCGCTGGGCGCGTAGAGGGCCTTGTTCTTGTCATAGAGCGCGGCGATCTCGGCATCGGTCGGGGCGGGCACGTTCTTCACCGCGGCATCGGTGAAGGTCGCATAGCGGATCACCCGCCGTTCGGGCAGCAGGTAGTCAGCCTTGCGCGCGCCATACCAGGCGACGATCTCGGCGTCGGTCGGCGCGGTTTTGGGCGCGAAAAGCTCCGAAGGCAGGGTGGCAATCGCACCCACGCGCTTTTCGGTGAGGATCCCGGCGTAGCGGTTGACCGCTTCCCTGGGCGCGGCAACGCCCAACTGGGCCGGAGCAAGCAACTGGCGCGCCATCATCGATTCGATGATCTGGCGGCGCACTTCATCGTCGGTGACCCGGCGCTGGGCCAGGAAGGCGCGGTAGGCTGTCTCGCTGAACTTGCCATCAACGCCTTGCGCTGCGGGAATCTTGGCGATCTCGCTGTCGACCAGACGATCGCCGATATGCACGCCGTGGCTTTCGCCGAACGCGCGCACCGCCGACAGGTCGATCAGGTTGTTCAGCAATTGCTCGAGCCCGCCCTGGTCGACGAAGGTCTTGATCGTCATGCGCGGCTGCTCCTGGCGCAACTCCTCGACCGAGTTCGAGGCGGCGCGTTCAAGCTCCGAAGTGCTGATCCGCAGCTTTCCGACGCTTGCGACGCGGTCGCCCCCGGCCACTCCGCCAAAGCTGCCCCCACCGGCAATGTCACCAGCGGCAAAGGCCAAAGCGATCAGGCCGACCAGACCCAGGGTCACGCCGATACCGATCCTGGAAGCAAAGAAGTTGCGGAAAAACTGCAGCATCGACCCATCGCCAATCAAGAATGTGTGCCGACAAGTGGCACCGTGGCGGGCGCTTTACGCAGCATTGGCGGGCTCCGCAATGGCCCAGCGCGGCTTGTCCGGCGCGGCGTGCGCCACGGTTCGTGCTGCCGCATTGGCTTTGACAAGTCGCCGCCCGCTCGCCTAGCAGCGCCGCAGATTCGCTCGCAGGGGGGTCCTGGACGAGCGGTGCATTCGTCAAACCGAAGGTCTCAATATGCCCAACCGGCCCTATATCGTCGGCAACTGGAAAATGAACGGCACTCGTGCCCAGATGGCCGAGGCCCGTGCGATCGATCGTGGCGCGGCGCGCCATGCCGGCGTGCGAGTGGGCATCGCCCCGCCGTTCACCCTGATTTCCACCATGGTCGAGGCGGTGCAGGTGTTGATCGTGGGTGGGCAGGATTGTCACGCCAGGATCAGCGGCGCCTTCACCGGGGACGTTTCGGCGGTGATGCTCAAGGACGTCGGGGCGGGCTTCGTGATCGTCGGCCACAGCGAACGACGCTCGATGCACGGCGAAAGCGATGCCGACGTGAAAGCCAAGGCCCAGGCCGCGCTCGAAGCCGGGCTTGAGGTCATCGTCTGCGTCGGCGAGACCGAGGCGCAGCGCGATGCCGGCCAGGCCGAAGCGGTGGTCTGCGCCCAGCTTGACGGCTCGCTCCCGCGTGAGGAGGGCGTCGCCCAGCGGGTCACCGTGGCCTACGAGCCGGTCTGGGCCATCGGCACCGGCCGCGTCGCTTCGCCCGACGATGTGCGCGCGATGCACGCCGCGATCCGCGCGCGCTTGATCGCCCTCTATGGCGATGGTGCAGCCGCGGTTCGCATCCTCTATGGCGGTTCGGTCAATGCCGGAAACGCGGCGGAACTGTTCGCGGTGGACGAGGTCGGCGGCGCGCTGGTCGGAGGCGCGAGCCTTACCGCCGACAGCTTCCTGTCGATCGTGACGGCGGCAGACCCCGCGCTCGACTGACGCCGCGCACCTTGCGTCGCGGCCCGCGCGCGCCTAGATGCGCGTCAATCTTCCCGTTTCCGGAATTGTCATGTCCTCTCTTTTCCTTTTCCTGATGATCGTCCAGGCCGTTGTGGCAGCCCTGCTGGTCTGGGTCATCCTGATGCAGAAGTCCGAAGGTGGCGGGCTTGGCGTGGGCGGAAGCCCCGCCGGCCTGATGTCGGCGCGCGGCGCGGCGGACTTCCTCACCCGGTCGACCACGGTGCTGGCGACAGTCTTCGTCGTGCTCAGCATCACGCTGGCGGCGCTGGCGGTTCGCGCCAGTTCGGGCCGGACCATCGACGATACGTTGAAGCGCGCGGCGCCTGTGGGCGCCCCGGTCGAGCCGAGCGCTCCGGCTGACCCGCTGGCTGGCGCCGCGCAGAGCGCGCCTGCCACGACGCCCCAGGCAGCACCCGCTCCGTCGAGCGCAGCGCCGGCTGATCCCTTCGCGGCGCCTGCCAAGAAGTAGAACTTGATCACGCGCAAGGCACGACCCTGCCCGACGGGACAGGGTGGTCTTGCTATTGCCGGTTTGCGTCGCAATCGTTGTGGATTGCAGCGCGACCCCCTTGCCCATTGACCAGTTACAGGACTAAGGCCCGACTCCCATGGCGCGGTTCATTTTCATCACCGGCGGCGTGGTTTCCTCGCTTGGCAAAGGTCTCATGGCGGCAAGCCTCGCGGCGCTGCTGCAGGCGCGCGGATTCAAGGTCCGCATCCGCAAGTTCGACCCCTATCTGAACGTCGATCCGGGGACGATGAGTCCGTACCAGCACGGCGAGGTCTATGTCACCGACGACGGGGCAGAAACCGACCTCGACCTGGGGCACTACGAACGCTTCACCGGGGTTTCGGCGCGCCAGGCCGACAACATCACCTCCGGCCGGATTTACCGCGACATCA
>JAFEEP010000086.1 GCA_018241045.1 Pseudomonadota bacterium
GGGCCACGCCGCCTTTTTCTTCGTAGAGGATGTCGGTGTAGTTGCTCATGTTGATCTTCTGGAGGGTTTAGCCGTTCATGGTCAGGCCGCCGGATACCGACAGAACCTGGCCGGTGATGAAATTGGCGTCGTCGCTGGAGAGGAAAGCCACGGCGCCGGGAATGTCCTCGGGCTGGCCCAGGCGCTTGAGCGGAATCGCGCGCTTGAGGCCGTCGTAGATCTTCTGGCCATACTCGCCACCGCCCGTGAACGATTGCAGCAGCGCCGTGTCGGTAGGCCCGGGGCACACCGCGTTGACGCGCACGCCGGCACGCGCTGTCTCGCGCGCCAGCGACTTGGTGAAGGCGATGATGCCGCCCTTGCAGGCGGCGTACACGGACTCACCGGACGAGCCGACGCGGCCCGCGTCGGAGGCGATGTTGACGATCTTGCCGCCGCCGGCCGCCACCATGAAAGGCACCACGGCATGCTGCAGGCTCAGCGGACCCTTGAGGTTGATGGCGATCAGCTTGTCCCACAGGTCGGGGGTGGTGTCGGTGAACTGCTTGGCCACGTCCCAGCCAGCGTTGTTGACGAGGATGTCAATCTGCTTGAGATCGGTATGGATCTTCTGCACGGCCTTGGTGACCGCGTCATGGTCGGTGATGTCCAGTTGCACCGTGGTCAGCTGGCCCGCGTACTGCTGGAACTGGCCCTTGAGTTCATCCAGGCCGGCCTGGTTCAGATCGAAGGCGGCGACGTGCGCGCCGTCCTCCAGGAAACGCTGCACCAGGCTGCGGCCTATGCCACCGGCCGCGCCGGTGATGATGGCAACTTTGTCTTTGAGTCCACGCATGGGAATGCTCTCCTATAGTTAAACGATTCAGTGGTTGCGGTTGGCGATGATCTGGGCGACGTGGTGGCGCAGCTTGAATTTCTGCAGCTTGCCGGTGGCGGTGCGCACCAGCGGTTCGAAGATCACATGCTTGGGTGTCTTGAAGCCAGGGAGCTTGGAACGACAAAATTGGATGATGTCCTCCTGCGTCAGCTTGCCCTCATGCTCAGGATGCAGCTCCAGCACGGCGCAGGGCACCTCGCCCCATTTCTCATCGGGCACGGCGACAACGGCCGCCTGGAACACCGCCGGATGCGTGAACAACACCTCTTCCACCTCGATGGACGAGACGTTTTCGCCGCCGGAGATGATGATGTCCTTGGAGCGATCCTTGATCTCGATGTAGCCGTCCTCGTGCACCACGGCCAAGTCGCCGCTGTGCATCCAGCCGCCTTCGAAAGCCTCGCGTGTCGCATCGGGGTTCTTCAGGTAGCCTTTCATGCCCAGGTTGCCGCGGAACAGCACCTCGCCGATCGTTTTGCCGTCACGCGCCACCGGCTTGAGGGTGACGGAATTGGCAACAATCATCTCTCCGGCCACGGTCGTGCGCACGCCCTGGCGGCCCATGTGGCGCAGCCTCTCTTCGTGCTCCATGTCGGCCCACGAATCCTGCACCACACAGGTGGTGTTGACGCCGTGCTGCTCGGTCATGCCATACACATGCAGCACCTCGAAGCCCAAGGCCTCGGTTTGCTCGATCACCGTCACCGGTGGTGAAGCGCCGGCGCAGGCCAGCCAGATAGGGGTTTCGGGTTTCACCCAGTCCTTGGGCTTGCCCATGACCAGGGCGCTGAGCACGGCCGGGGCGCCGGCAAAATGCGTCACCCCATGCTGGACGATGGCCGCGTAGATATCCTGCGGAACGACCTTGCGCAGACATACGTTGGTGCCGGCGACGGCAGCCATGGCCCAGGCATAGCACCAGCCGTTGCAGTGAAACAAGGGCAGAGTCCACAGATAGACCGCCTTGCCGATGTTCAGCCGTGCATAGATGGTCGTGCCCAGCGCATTGAGATAGGCCGCGCGGTGGTGGTAGATCACGCCCTTGGGGCTGCCGGTGGTGCCCGAGGTGTAGTTCAGCGCGATGGCATCCCATTCGTCCTCGGGGTAGCGCAGTTGCGCGTCGGCCGGCGCCTTGGCCAGGAAGCTCTCGTAGTCGACCACGCCCACCGGCTCGGCATCCGGGACATCGCTGGCACGGATGTCCACGACATTCATCTGCATGCCGGACAGCTTCACCGCCTCACGTGCCACATCGGCAAACTGCTGATCCACCAGCAGCAGGCGCGTCTCGGAGTGCTGCAGGATGAAGGCGATGGCCGGCGCATCCAGGCGGATGTTGATGGAGTTGATGACGGCACCCGCCATGGGCACGCCGAATTGCGCCTCCAGCATCTCCGGGATATTCGACGCCAGGATGGCCACCGTGTCGCCACGCTCGATGCCGGCCCCGATCAGCGCGCGCGCCAGGCTGCGGCAACGCTGGGCGTAGGCGACCCAGGTGTAGCGCCGCTCGCCGTGGATGACGGCGATGCGGTCAGGATGGACGTCCGCGGCCCGATCCAGCAGCCCCAGCGGGGACATCGGCTGGTAGTTGGCTGGGTTCTTGTCGAGGTCTTGATTGAACTTGCTGGTCATGCCTGTTTCCAAGAGGTGGGTTGAAGTTCAGAACGAAACCGCCAGGCGGGTTGCCTGGTCGATGGCGCGCAACGCGTCCAGCTCCGCTGCAACGTCGGCACCGCCAATCACATGGGCCCGGATGCCCCTTTCGGCCAGGCCATCGAACAACGATCGGTTCGACAACTGTCCGGCGCAAAGGATGACGGTGTCGGCGTCCCATACCCGGGCCTCGCCGTTCACGCTGTAGTGCAGCCCCTGGTCGTCGACCGCGTGGTAGGTGGCACCGGCCGTCATCACCACATCGGCCTTGCGCAGCTTGGCCTTGAGAATCCAACCCGTGGACTTGCCCAGGTTCTTGCCCAGCGATTCGCTCTTGCGCTGGAACATGTGGATCACGCGCTTGGCTCCATGCTGCGCAGGCGCCTTGAGCCCCCCAGCGCTGCGAATGGCTGTATCCACGCCCCAGGCGTCCATGAACACCGTCGGCTTGAGCGACTCCTCGGCGCTGCCGACCAGATACTCAGCCACGTCAAAGCCAATGCCGCCGGCGCCGATGATGGCCACCTTGCGGCCCACCGGGGCGCCGTTGGCCAGCACGTCCGGGTAGCTGACCACCTTCGGGTGATCGAGCCCGCGGATGTCTGGCTCCCTTGGCACCACGCCGGTCGCGATCACCACCTCGTCAAACTCACCGGAGCGCACGCGGGCGGCCAAATCCTCGGCATCGACTTGGGTTTGCAGGTGCACGGCGACCTGCAGGCGCCCCAGCATCACCCGGAAGTAGCGCAGCATCTCGTTGAACTCGATCTTGCCGGGCACCTTGCGGGCCATGTTCAGCTGGCCGCCCAGCTGATCGCCGGCCTCGAACAGGGTGACCCGATGTCCGCGCTCGGCGGCGTTGACCGCGAATGCCATGCCGGCAGGCCCGCCGCCCACAACCGCGAAATGCTTGGAAGTTGCGGTCTTGCTGTCGTCGAACTCAACCTCGCGCCCTGCCCTGGGGTTGACCAGGCAGGTCGCCACGCGGTCGGTGAAGATGCGATCCAGGCAGGCCTGGTTGCAGGCAATGCAGGTATTGATCTCGTCGGCACGGCCTTCGCGCGTCTTGCGGGCAAACGCCGGGTCGGCCAACAGCGGGCGCGCCATGGACACCAGATCGGCAGCGCCGGAGGCAATGATTTCCTCAGCCACGCCGGGCATGTTGATGCGGTTGGAGGCCATGACCGGAATGCCCACCGCCTGCTTGACGTTGCGGATCGCGTCGATCCAGGCGGCGCGCGGCACCGGGGCCGCCATCGTCGGCACGGAAGACTCATGCCAGCCAATGCCCGTGTTGATCATGTCCGCACCCGCGGCCTCAACGCGGCGCGCCAATTCGGCCACCTCCTCACCGGTCATGCCACCGTCCATCAGGTCGATGGACGAAATGCGGTAGATGACCATGAACTGGGGCGAGACCCGCGCCCGCACGGCCTTGACGATTTCCACCGGGAAACGGATCCGGCGCTCGAAGTCGCCACCGAACTCATCGTCGCGCTGGTTGGTCAGGGCGGCGGTGAACTCGTTGATCAGATAGCCCTCGGAGCCCATGATCTCGACGCCGGCGTAGCCGGCCTGCTCGGCGAGCGCCGAGGTGTTCGCAAAACTCTCGACGGTGGCCCACACCTCTTCGGTCGTCAGCGCACGCGGCGGATAAACGTTGATGCGCGCCTTGATGGCCGAAGGCGCGACGCAGGTCGGCACCTTGGCATAGCGGCCCGCGTGAAGAATCTGCAGCACGATGCGGCCACCTGCCTCGTTCACCGCCGCAGTGATGACGCGGTGTTCGTCCAGTTGCTCGGGCTTGTCCAGCACCAGGCCGCCCTCATCCATCACGCCTTCGGGCACAGGGGAATATCCCCCCGTGAGGATGAAACCGATTTCGCCCGCGGCGCGGGCAGCGTAGAAGGCCGCCAACCGCTCGTGGGGGCGATCCAGCGTTTCCAGGCGCGTATGCATCGCGCCCATCACCATGCGGTTGGGCAGGTCAACCCCGGCAACGCGCAGGGGACTAAGAAGGTAGGGATAGGCGGCCATGCGTGTCAATCATCGTTGGTATAGCGCAATTGAAATCATCTATCGTCAGATTATTTATGTCAATATATTGATTTATTTCTCACATAGATAGATTGTCATATTATTGAAAGACAACTCGGTTTGCACCAAAAATAGCATCAACATCACGACAAAAATCGGCAGGCACGATCGATGCGGATGAATGGTTGGTGCACATTCAAGCAGCGGTAGCCGCTGCTGCCTTGAGGGCCAGCCCGGACGCCGACGGGCCATGCTTGATGCACGCAAGTGCCAGGGCACCCAAGACGCCGGCAGCGCCGATGACCAGGAAGTTCTGCTCCAACGGAAGTTGCAGCGACACGATCAAACCGATCAGCAACGGCGCCGCAATCGCGCCAAGCCGGCCTATGCCCGATGCCATGCCAATGCCGGTCGAGCGAATGGCCGAGGGGTAGTACTGGCCACAGTAGGCATAGACCACGATTTGCCCGCCCGTGGAGCAGGCGCCGACCGCGGCGATGATCAGGTAGAGCACCTCGATCGAGGTCTTGAGCGTCATCATGTACAGGAAAACGCCGCCCAGCGCATACATGCAAACCACCACCCACTTGATCTGGAAGCGGTCTGCCAGCCAGCCGCCGCCGATGGAGCCGACGATCGCCCCGACATTCAGTGCGATGACGAAACTCAAAGCAGAGCCCAGGCTGTAGCCCGACATGGCCATGAGCTTCGTCAGCCAGGTGCTGAGTGCGTAGATCATGAACAGGCCCGTGAAGAAGGCAACCCAGAACATCAGCGTGCTCGGGCCCCGGCCATCCTGAAACAGCTGCGCCACCGTGGCACCCTTGCCCGATTCATCTGCCCGGGGCGGACGAAAAGTATCGTCGGCACCGATCTTGAATGCCGGGTCGATGGATTGCACAATCTCTCGCAAGTGGACACTGTCGCGGCGCGACACCAGAAACGACAGCGATTCCGGCATGGGCTTCAAGATGAACGGAATCAGCAGGACCGGAGCGACAGCGGCAAAGAACACGATCTGCCAGCCGAACTGCGCGATGAACTGCTTACCCAGCACCGCGGCCAGGATGCCGCCTATGGCGTAGCCGGAGAACATCAGCGTCGTCAGAAAACTGCGCATCCGCTTGGGCGCGTACTCGGTCATCTGCGCGGTGATGTTCGGCATCACACCGCCAATACCCAGGCCGGCAATGAAACGCATGACGCTGAACGTGACCGGATCCGTGGTCAGGCCTGCGGCCGCCGTGAACACGCTGAAGAGAAAGACGCACAGCGAGATCGTCCACCGGCGACCGATCTTGTCGGACAGCGCGCCCAGGAAGATGGCGCCGAACATCATCCCGAACAGCGCCGAACTGGCCATGAAGCCCGCCGTTGCGGCCGTAACGCCCATCTCTTTCATGATGACCGGAAGCGCCGCACCCGCCACGGCGAGGTCGTAGCCATCAATGATGATCACCAGGAAGCACCAGGCCAACACCTTGGCATGGAAACGGTTGAACTGTGCCCTGTCGACCAGTTCGTGCACGTTGATTTCGCGCATCGCTTTTGTCTTCTTTGTTTGAGTAGGAATAGGTTGGAGCTGCAACCACTGATCCGTAGCGCCGACGACCCCAGCGAGACACCAGCGACAAGAACAGGTCTGCACGCAGCCCATCGTTTTGACGACATCGGGATCTTTGCAGAATTCATTATTTACATCAAGTACTTGATATAAATAATACCAAAACTCCAGGGTTAACACCTATAAATTCAAGAAAAACTCGAATTTATATGTCATGATGTATTCGTACTTGAGTTGTGCGCGCGCCACCCGGATAGCCGGGACCTTGGCGGGCGTGGCCTCGCGAGGGCAGGCACAAGCGATGCGCGAAGTGGGCACCGACGCGGTGAGCGATGGCGGCAGAAAACCTGGCCGAGTCGGTTCGGGCGCAAGTGCTTCAGGCGACAGCTGGCAAAGAGGCCAATGGTATTTTTGGATCCTGTGGGCCGAGACGTCTTCGATGCTGCATCCGGGCACTCGCCCGAACGCATTGCCGAGACCCATTCACGGCTCCACCAACTCTACGGACAACGGCTGGTGCGCCCACGCATCGAGCAAGCCTTACCGCTCGAATCCTTCGCCGACGCAGCTGCCCGGCTGGCGGCGCGGAGTGTGGTCGACAAGATCGTGCTGACCTGCGCGTAGAGGCCGCCGCCGGTATGAAACGTGGCGTCGATACGCACCAGGATTTTTACTGTCCGGCGTGCCGCGGCAAGGGGCCGCCCGCGCCTATTCTTTTGTCTCTTGCGGCTTTTCGGCACCAAGGTCAACCTTGGCCATGCCTTGGTTGAGCAGGTTGATGTAGTGCAGCAGCGAGACCTTGTCGTCGAAGCGGAAACACTCAACCGCCTGGCGGTAGAACTCATAGATCCTTGGCTGCATACCACTCCAGAACGCTTGGCCCGCGGGAAGCAAGACAACCTTTTTGGCACGTCGATCCGCGGGATCGACGACACGCTCCACATGTCCTTCGCGCTCCAGGCGTTTGAGAACCCCATCCAGGCTTTGGCGGCTCACCACCAGATAGTCCGCAAGGTCGGAAAACGACATTCCAGTCTTCGCCTGCGCACGGGACAACGCCCCGAGCGTAGCCCACTGCACGGTCGTGATGCCAAGCTCCTTGACGGACTGGCGATCCAGGGTATTGCCCGCCTGGAACAGGCGAAAAAACAATCGGTTGTGAACAGCCGAGACTGATTGATCGTAGCTTTCGCTATCGGATGAGGGCATGCAACTATTTTTGACGGTTTCAAAAACTTGGAGAGGGAGGCTCGACGTCGGCGGCCCCAGGCTCCATGGCGGTCACGTTGATGGCGTCATGAACACTGCGAACGCGGCGCTCTGATGTCGAACCTGGAACGACGGCGGCGACCCCGAAGTGGCGGTCAACGTCACTCTCACCGCATAAAAGTTCAGGCCTTGCCCATCAGCCGGCCGTCATCGCGGGCGGCCACGCACCGCGCCTTGTTCATCTTAGCGGCATTGTGCATTGACGTTGCCGTATTTGCACGATTCAACGCCCTGCCCCGCACCCCATCAGGCGCCCCGGCCGTCGATGGGAGCGAGGGCATGTTTCTTGGATCCGTGATGACCTGCCATCCCGCCGCATAGACGAAATCGAATTCCTGGCCGGAGCGGTAGTCCGTGTCCTTGTTGCGGGAATTGACGATGTAGCCGAGCTTGGTGCAGCCATTGAAACCCGTGGGGTCGCAGCCGTAGCTATCGTCCACCAAGGTCCGCTCTTTCATCGACTTCATGATCAACGAGTTCGAGCACGATGATTGCGAACACAAATGGAACAGCTTCCTGGCCTTGCGCGAGGCAATGTAGCTGCAGGATTCAGCTTTTGAAAAAAAATCGGTTGGTGCCTATGTGGAACGGGCGTCATAAGCTACCAATTAAATAGCAAATGTTCGACTCAGCGCAACGCATCCCACAACAGCTTCACCCCCGTGAAGAACATGCCGCCGTAGATGAAGCGGTAGAACAGCTGCTGGTTGATGCGCCTGGCGATCCTCACGCCGATCCACACACCCACCGGCGCCAGCGGCAGCAGCGCCAGCGAGGTAGCGAAGTTGCGCGTGTCCAGCAGACCGAGCCAGGCGTAGGGGATCCACTTGGCCAGGTTGATGAAGAAGAACAGGAAAGCCATGGTGCCAGTGAAAATCATCGGCTTGAGCCTGAGCGGGATCACGTAGGCGTTCAGGGGCGGGCCGCCGGCGTGGGCGATGAAGCTGGTGAAGCCCGAGGTAGTGGTCAGCAGCGCGCCGACCCAGCGCGGCGGTGGTGCGCTGTCGGCCTTGGGCGGGAACAGCAGGCGCTGGGCCAGGAACAGCAGCGTGAAGGCGCCAACGATGCCAGCCACCAGCTTCGCGTCGAGCAGCTTGAACGACAGCGTGCCGATGACAATGCCTAGCAGGCCGAACGGCAGCATGAACTTGAGCAGCTTTCTGTCGAAGTTGTTGCGGAAGGCGGCCAGGCCCAGCAGGTCCATCAGCAACAGCACCGGCATCAGGATGGCGGCCGCCTGCGGCACGCTGACGGCCAGCGCCATCAAGGGCACGGCCAGCGAGCCGAAGCCGGCGCCGAAGCCGCTCTTGCTGACGCCCAGCAGCAGCACGGCGGGAATCGATACGGCGTAGAAATAGGGGTCGGTGATCAGGGGCAGGCTCACGGCAGCGCGTCTTTCCGGTGCGCCGGCAGGTGCACGCAGGGACTGGGATAGGCTGGGAAGACGCGATGTTACCCGGGCCTTCGCGGTGAAAATCCCCCCATGAATGGCCTTCAACACCGACTGGCTGGCGTTCCGGCGCTTGAGACAAAGCGTTGGCGGCTGTTGCGTGCCGACAGGCTGCTCAACGCGCAGGCATGCGAATGGCTCTTTCAGATCCCCAGCGCAAGATCAAGAAGTTCCTCGGCAAAGGCGAATGAAGTCGATGCCCCGGTCCCGCCGGTGACGATGCCCACGGCCACTCCCGGGGCCACCAGCGTCTTGAAGACCGGTTCCTGCGCTGACGCGTAGCTGCCCGTCCAGCGCTCGGTGACCTGCGCGCCCGGCAGACGCAGCACACGGTGCAGTTCGCCCAGGATGAGATCGTCCACGTCACTGCGACCAAACGGGGCTTCGGCGTCGCCATAAACGTGGCTGTCGCCCACCACCATGGAGCCATCGGCCGACTGCACCGCGATCAGGTGCACGCCCCAGCGCAGGTGTTCTGCCTGCTGCGCCTGCAGCAAGGCCTTCAGCGGCGCGGCCTCTGGCAGATCGGCATAGCCCTCGTAGCGCGCCATGCTCAGATCGGACATGACCGCGCCCGGGAGCTTCACGGCTTGTCCGGGCATCACGCGCAGCATCTGCAAGGTACACAGACGGATGCCGGCCTGCGCGGTCGCGTCGGGATAGAGGGTATTGAGATCGTGCCCCGGACAGACCACGCAGTGACCAGCGCTCAGCACGCCCTGACTGGTGTGTACCTGGGGCAGGTCGATGCCGAGCACCGGCGTGCTCCAGAAAAAGTCCACCCCAAAATCAAGCTCCAGCCAGCGGGCCAGGCGCGGGATGGCGTCGCGCGACTCCACCCGGAGCTCGTGCGGACTGTGCAGCACGGCCTGTCCGGCCTGCAGCCAAGGTAACTCGCGTGCTGCGTCTGCGGCGCTGAGCAAACGGCAGCCCTCGCCCATTTCCGTTTTCAGATAAGCCTCCAGCAAATGCGCCGCTTCGGGGCGCTGTGCCAGCATGTGCAGGCCCTGGTGGATGACCGCTATGCCCGCCTGCGCTGCCACGTGCTGCCACACATCACGCGTGCGCCGGGCGCGCTGCCAGTGTTCACCTCGGCGCTGGCCGGTGACGGTGACAAAGCCGAAGTTGCGCACCGAGGCGCCAATGCACTGCGCGTGCCGCTCGACCACCGCCACGCGAAGCCCGCGCTGGCGCGCGGCGTAGGCCGTGGCCAAGCCGATGATGCCGGCGCCGACCACCACCAGATCGTAGGACTGGCCTGTCGTCATGAACGCTGCGTCCTGTCGCTGTCAAGGCCGTTGGCCCAGGGCCAGGCGGTGCTCGATGTCTTCGACGACGGCCGGCAGGTCGGCCACCGTGTCGATCACGAAGTGGGCGCCCGCGGCGCGGAACTCGGCGCCCACACGCTCGCGGACCGTGGCCCGTGCCGCCTCATCGGCCGCCTGGTACTCCTCCAGTGTCCAGCCCGCCGGACTGCCCGACAGCGCCAAGCCCACGGTCCACATGCCGGCGTTCAGGCCCTCTGCAATGCCAGGCAATGTGTCGTCCACCTTCACGCAGTGCGACACCGCGCCGATGCGCAGCTGTCGCACGCAGTCCAGCGCCATCCAGGGGCCGGGGCGAGCACCGGCTTCCAGGTCGTCGGCGCAGACCGTGCAGTCCGGCGTGTAGCCCTTCTCGGCGGCCAGTGCCGTCAGCCGCTCCATCACCTGCCGTGGGTAGCCGGTGGTCGAGCCGATTTTCAGGCCCTGCCGGCGCAGGCCCTGCACCACCTGCAGCGCGCCAGGAATGAGTGCGCTGTGCAGGCCGACACGCTCGACCTGCAGGGGGATGAAGGTTTCGTAGATGTGGCGGATGTCGGCCTCGCCCATGGGCTTGCCAAAGCGGGCCTGCCAGCGCGCGCCGACAACCGGATCGTGCCCCAGAGCCTCGATGTGCTGCCACTTGCCCAGCCCCATCGGCCCGCGGGCCTCGGCCAGGCTAAGGTCGAAGCCGTAGGCGGTCTTGAAGGCGTCCACAAAAATCTGCGTCGGCGCAAAAGAGCCGAAATCGACAATCGTGCCGGCCCAGTCAAAGATGACCGCTTCGAGTTGGCGTTGCATGGGTTACTCCTATGTTGTTGGGATCAGTTCTAGTTGACGAAGAGTGGCGCCCACGGCGTGCACCACTTGGTCGATGTCGTTGGGAGTGAGCGCGCCGATGCAGCCCACGCGGAAGGTTTCGACCTGGGTCAGCTTGCCGGGGTAGAGGATGAAGCCGCGTTCGCGCACCCCCGCGTAGAAAGCCTTGAAGTTCCAGGCCGGATGAGCGGGCGCATGGAAGGTGACGATGATGGGCGCCTGCACCTCGGGGTCGAGGAAAGGCCGAAGACCCAGGCCGGCCATGCCCTCGACCAGGCGCTGGCAGTTGGCGGCGTAGCGCGCGCCGCGCGCCACCAGACCTCCCTCTTGCTGGTACTGCGCCAGGGCTTCGGCCAAGGCCACCACCACGTGCGTGGGCGGCGTGAAGCGCCACTGCGTGGTGCGCTGCATGTAGCTCCATTGGTCATGCAGGTCCATGGCCAGCGAATGGCAGCGGCCGGCGCTGGCTTGCAGCGCGCTTTGGCGGGCGATCACGAACCCCATGCCTGGAACCCCTTCCAGGCATTTGCCCGATGCGGCGATCAGCGCGTCGAAGGGCATCGTGCGCGCGTCGATGGCA
>JAFEEP010000087.1 GCA_018241045.1 Pseudomonadota bacterium
CCGCCTGCGCCCCGATGGGCACATCACTCCGCTGCGCATCACGTTTCGTCAGCGCCCGCCTGACGCCAGCGCTAGTCCTGCTCCTTGATCGCCGATCCCGTTCTGGTCGAAGCGCTGATCGCGCGCATCAGTGTGTGGCGACCGGACGGGTTCCTGACAATCGGCATTTGCGGATCGCAGGGTTCGGGCAAAAGCACGCTTGTTGCCGATCTGGCGGAACAACTGGCTCTGCGCGGGGTGCGCGTCGCCACGCTCTCGCTTGACGATCTCTACCTGACCCGCGCCGAACGGCAGGTGCTGGCGCGCGATGTCCATCCATTGTTTGCGACGCGCGGGGTGCCCGGTACGCATGACGTGGCGCTGGGGCTTGCCACGATCGAGGCACTCGCCCGGGGCGAGGCCACGCCCCTGCCGCATTTCGACAAGGCCATCGATGATCGCGCGCCTGAAAGCGGGTGGCCCCGCGCTCCGGCCGATACGCAGGTCTTGTTGTTGGAGGGCTGGTGTGTCGGCGCGGCGCCGCAGGAAGAGTCCGCGCTGGTCGCGCCGGTCAACGCGTTGGAGCGGGGCGAGGACGCGGACGGTCGCTGGCGCGCCTATGCCAATGCCGCGTTGGCCGGGGACTATCAGCGCCTGTGGAGCAAGCTCGACCACCTGATCCTGCTTGCCGCGCCGGGCTGGGAGATCGTGGCCAAATGGCGCGAGCAGCAGGAAGCGGCGCTGCGCCAGCGCGGCGGTTCAGCGGTGATGAGCGAGGCCGAGGTCTCCCGCTTCATCCGGCATTACGAGCGGCTGACCCGGCATATCCTGGCGACGATGCCCGATTACGCCGACGTCACCGTGCGGCTGGGCGAGGGGCGGGAAGTGTTGGGGATCAGCGAGCATGTCACTGGATAAGCGGGACCAATGCGATTGTGCGCCTGTTCAAACCGTGATCTACACAGAATACCGGAAGAAGAGGGGAATCCACATGACTTTTGGAGAAGCGATCAGAACCTGCTTTTCAAAGTTCACTACATGGCAGGGCCGGGCGTCGCGTTCGGAATACTGGTGGTTCGTGCTGTTCGGCCTTCTGTGCCAGATCGTTGCGGCGATTGTTGACCGCATTTTGGGGACGGCCTTCACTTTCGTGAATCCCGCCACGGGTGCAACGGAAAGCCTGTTCTACGGTTGGTTTTACTTGATCATGGGGCTGGTGCTGCTGCTGCCGCATCTGGCCGTGATGGTGCGGCGATTGCACGACACCAATCGATCGGGCTGGTGGTACTGGATTGCGCTCATTCCGCTGATCGGCGTCATCCTGTTGATCGTCTGGCTCGCGTCGCGCGGAACCGAAGGTTCCAACAATTATGGCTCCGACCCGTTCGGCGGCGATCTCGGCACGACCTTCGGCTGAAAACTGTGAGTCCGGCCGCGCCAACGAGCGGCCGGACCACTCAAAGCGGGCTGCCATCCTTGTCGCGGTAGATCTCGCGGCGGCCGACGTGGTTGGCCGGGCCGACGAAACCGTCGGCCTCCATCCGCTCAACCCATTTCGCCGCGGTGTTGTAGCCCACGCCAAGCTGTCGCTGCAGCCAGCTCGCGCTGGCCTTCTGGCTTTCGAACACGATCTGGCAGGCCTGGCGGTACTTGCGCTCGTCGGGGCTGTCCGACGCGGTGGCGTCGAGATCGTCGAAGCCGAAGCCGCCATCCTCGGGCTCTTCGGTGACCGAGTCGACATATTCAGGGCTGCCCTGGGCACGCCAGAAATCGGCGATGCCCTCGACCTCCTCGTCGCTGACGAAGGGGCCGTGGACGCGCTTGATCGGGTCGGTGTTGGGCTTGTAGAGCATATCGCCCTTGCCCAGCAGTTGCTCGGCGCCCTGTTCGCCCAGAATGGTGCGGCTGTCGATCCGGCTGGTCACGGCAAAGCTGATGCGGGTCGGCAGGTTGGCCTTGATCACGCCGGTGATGACGTCGACCGAGGGGCGCTGCGTCGCCATGATCAGATGGATACCCGCCGCGCGGCTCTTTTGGCTGAGGCGCTGGATCAGCACTTCGATTTCCTTGCCGACGGTGACCATCAGGTCAGCCAGTTCGTCGACGATCACCACGATCTGCGGCAAGGGCTGGTAATCGAGTTGCTGTTCCTCGAACATCTCCTCGCCGGTTTCGGCGTCGAAGCCGATCTGGATGCGGCGGCCGAGCGGCTTGCCCTTGGCCTGGGCGGTGCGGACCTTTTCGTTGAAACCGCTGAGATTGCGGACCGACAATTCACTCATCTGGCGATAGCGGCGCTCCATCTCCTCGACCGCCCACTTCAGCGCGCGCACCGCCTTGGCCGGTTCGGTGACCACGGGTGAGAGCAGGTGGGGAATGTCGTCATAGCTCTTGAGTTCGAGCACCTTGGGGTCGACCAGGATCAGGCGGCACTGCGCCGGGGTCAGGCGGTAGAGCAGCGACAGCAGGATGGTGTTGAGCCCGACCGACTTGCCCGACCCGGTGGTGCCCGCGACCAGCAAGTGCGGCATGGTCGCCAGATCGGCGACGACGGGCTCCCCGGCGATGTCCTTGCCCAGGATGATCGGCAGCATCCCCTTGGCTCCGGCGAACTGTTCGCAAGCGACCAGTTCCTTGAAGCTGACCATCTGGCGATCGGCGTTGGGCAGTTCGATCCCCATCACGGTGCGTCCGGGAATCGAGGAGACGCGGGCCGAGATCGCGCTCATGTTGCGGGCTATGTCATCCGCCAGCCCGATCACCCGGCTCGCCTTGATCCCGGGGGCGGGTTCCAGTTCGTACATGGTCACGACCGGGCCGGTGCGGACGGCGGTGATCTCGCCCTTGACGTTGAAATCGTCGAGTACGGTTTCGAGCAGGCGGGCGTTGCGCTCCAGCGCCAGCTTGTCGATCTTCTGCGCCGAATGGGGCGGGGGATCGCGCAGCAGATCAAGCCCCGGCAGTTCGAAGGTATCGAACAGATCGCCCTGGCGGCTGGTGCCGGAAAGCTGCGCCGGGCGGGCCGGGCGGGTCGGGTCGCTGATCTCCGGCGGCTTGCGCGGGGTGGTCAGCGGAACGGGGGCGGCGGAACGCTCGTCACGCGCCTTCTTCTCTCGCACCGAAGGCAGCGGAATGGCGTTGCCGATCGATTCAAGGCTTGGGCGGCGGCGCAGCACGCCGGGCAGGGTGAACAGGCCACCCCAGTCGATCGCGAAGACCCGGCCCGCCAGGATCGCTCCCCCGGCAAGGCAGGCGATCCCTGCGGCAAGGATCGCCCACAACTGACCGCCCTGGGGCAATTGTCCAGCCAGCCA
>JAFEEP010000088.1 GCA_018241045.1 Pseudomonadota bacterium
CACAAAACACGCGCCGCCTGGTCTTGCTCTCCTTGGCCTCTCGATCCCACTTCAGGGGCTCTTTCCAGTGGGCGTCGCCAAAAAAGCGTCGTTCCGACTTCGCGCCCCAAACGTCTTCCCCAAGGCGCTTCGCCCAGGTTTCAGCGTAGCAATGATCACACGCATCGGACACGCGCACGCAACCCCACCATGGATTGAAGGTGTGGTGTGTCCACTCGATGCGGGTGTCTTTTCCCATTGTTCACTCTCTTGGTGCATTGTAAGAATGCACTGGTTTTTTGTACAGCATCCGATCACCGTGGTGGGAAAGTACGGAAGTCGGATATTGATGCGCCAAGTCCTCGCCCCTCACATGACGTCGATGTGTTGATGGATCCTTTCCAGCAGCGCCTCGAAGTCCGGCTGCCCCTGGTAGTACAGCGCCGCTGTCTTCCGATATTCCTGCGCAAAACGCAGACGCTGATCGGCGTCAGCCAGCAAAAAAGCTGGATTGCGGGCAATGGCCTGCTCGTCGCCGGTTCGGAAGCGCTGCGCCTTGCGCTTGTGGTAACCCGGCGTTCTCATGAAGGTCTGGACCTCCTCCAACGCCAACAAACAGTACACGTCGTAGTAGTGCCGCAGGAAGTTGGCGGGAAACGCCTGGGCTTCATCGAGTCGGCGGTACTTGGTGGAGATCGTCTGCAACTTCTCGACGAATGTGTGCGTGGGCGCGTAGCACGGCACGGCCACTGCACGGTTGTCTTCCACCATCACACCGCGCTCTACGGCCGCATCCAGCGCCCACGACGAAATCGTGATCGGCCGATTTGGAGCAGTGTCATCGAACCCGAGTTCCAGCAGGATGCCATCCTTGACGCCGGCGAGCGCGGGGACACGGGGTGCGTAGATCAAGCGAATACCGGCGCTGCGCATCTTGTCGTCGTCGAACTGTATGTCGCGCTCAACACTGTCGATGCCCGGAATTCGAATCCTTGCTGCCAGCGCGTCGTAGTACGCACGCCGCGATTCGACATGCGCCGGCTTGTCCTGGTTGCGCCCGGTCTTCACGTCCATGTCATCGGGCGGCTCGATGCGGATGTCGATGTCTTCGGAGAAGCGGTGGATGACACCGAACCCCTTCGACAAGGACGTCCCGCCCTTCAGCTCGAACTGAAAGCCCTGCGCCTGAAGGCCCCACAGGCAATGCATGATCCAGTAGTCCTTCTCGACCAGCACGGGATCGAGGCCGCGCTCGTCTGCAACCACCGACAGCAACTGATCGAAGTCTCGTCGTTCGTGCAGGAATTCAGCCACCCACCCACTCCCGCAGACGCTTGCGCGTGGCCACGCTGCCAAAGCTGTCGGCGGCGCGCTGCAGACGGCTGGGATCGAATGAAGGCAGTTTGCTGCGCGCCTGCCGCAAGACCGCATCACGGTCCTCCGCCAGTTCGTCCAGGTTGTTCAGCAGATCCACATACAGGAACTCCGGCGTCAGCTTCCTGGGAAAGCGCGGCTTCATCCGGAAGTCGAACTGCCGGTTGCCGAGCTTGAAGACGCCGTGGCGCTTGTGGTTGTAGACCAGCGTGCGGTTGTAGAGCTGGGTGGTACCCAGACCCACGGCGTTGTATGCCGAGGGAGAGAACACCAGGAAATCTTTGTCGCGCAGGAACCCGCCCACCACTTGCTCATCGGCCGGTGGAAGTGGACCGAAGCTGGACTGCTTCGGTGCGTGGTACAGGCCTTGAGCCAGCTTCTTCAGCTTTCCGGTAGCCACCAATTCACGCAGATGCCGATCCACCGCCGTGGACAGGCCTGCGAGATCCTCCCTCCGGTAAACGCGCCCGGCTTGCAGCTCGTCGGCAAGGTGGGCAGCCCCGCCTCTCAAGGAGACAACAGGAGATTGGGCAACGGCAGGCATGGCTAGTTTCTCATTGAAATTTCATGCATTTTACTGCTTTTCCACACTCCACAGCCATAGGGGGCAGCCCAGGCGCAGCTCGGACACCTATGCCACCGTGATTCGGCCATCGATCCAGACGCTTACCGGTTGACTTCGGATCGGCAGCGCCACAGATCTTGTGGCATCGCAGCCATACTGGAAATTCCCCTGCTTGCATTGCGCAAGCCCTCCCGGCCCAGCCGGGCGTCGCAGTCGTCACCTGCCCGAGAAAGGACAGCCGCCCTTTCGCTTCATATCCCCCTGGGAACACTGCTCCCGTGGGGAGGGTGTTCCCGCTTTTTCTGGAGATCACCCTTATGTCTCATCGCCATGCCCCCGCATGTCCCCTCTGCCCAGGTGAAGGTGCGCTGCTCGGCGCGCTGGGCTTGCGAACTTGGTTCCGCTGCCACCAGTGCGGCATGGACTTCAGTCGCACCCGCCGTCCGAGGCGCCCCGCCCCCGTCGCAGTGACGACGTCACTGGAGCGGCCGGCATGAGCCGCCATCTCCTGCACCTGCTCCGCCAGGGCCGCAAGCTCACCATAGTGGCCGGCTACGACCGGCCGCTGCGTGAGCTGTACCTGCACGTGATCCACGACAACGATGCGGCTCCCCATCAGGAGGAAGCGTTCGTTTACGACAGTCTGGGCGACCCTGGCCTGGATTGGAGCGACATCAACACCGTGGCCGACAAACTAGCGACCCTGGGCATCGAGCCACCCGCCAGCCTGATCGAAGGCATCTTCCTGGATCAGTGCTTCAACGTCGGCAACCGGGTTGTCGAACACCACTTCGACCGGCCTTCGGTCGTCCTGCACGCAGGCTGAATACCCAACCCGCGCCCCGAGACCGCCGACAGGCCGCCAACTGTCCTCTCTCTCCAGCGGTTGCCTGATTTTCGTCAGCATCCTGGTGTGCGACCGGGCATGGCCGAGGTCGGCGCCTGCGCATCCCTGACCATTGGTGCACTGACGGCGCTGCGGCGCCTGTTCGTCACCACGGTGCGGGCCCAGCCGCAACGGCTGGTCGCCTGAAGCATCGGGTGGATGCCACGGCATCTGCTTTTCCAATCCAACCCGGCGGGGCTCGCTCCGCTGGGGAGCGGGTTCTGCCCCAACCCTCAAGGAACCCGCCATGAACGTGACCCTGAATGCCGAGCAACGGCTGTACGTCATCCCCTGCGGCGATGGCTACACCTGCCTGGGCTTCGACAACGCGCGCAGCCATGCCGACCAAATCGCCGCCCGGATGCAACGGCCTGACCTGGGCTTCGCGACCAGCGACCACGGCGCGCTGGTCGGCTACGCCAAGTACCAGGCCGCCATCGCCGCCTGGGGCCGTTCACAACTGACACTGCAGACCTACTTCGACCCGGGCACCGATCCGAAGGCGGTCCGGGCGCTGGAGAAATGTCGCCGCGATGGCTGCAAGGTGCGGCTGGTGCAGGGCGACACCGCTACCGGCCGCTGCTGGCTGGACGAGCGCGATGTGGTCGGCCGGATCGGCCGTTCTGGCGGCATGATGAAAGTGCCGTTGCTGATCGAGGCCGGCGCCGATGGTGGTGGCACGGCCATCTTGGCGAATTGCCTACTGCGCCTGATCGACTGGGAATCGGGCCGCGACCTCTACCGGCACCCGGTCTATCGCACGCCCGACCTGACGATCCGCAAGGATCGTGACAAGGCCGACATGCCCTGGCAGGTGTTGCATGACGGAACCGTCGTGGCCTGCTTTGCGGATATCGGCAAGGCAGCCGGCTACCTCGCCTTCATGTGCGGCGAGACCGTCGAGCCCCGTGTTTTCCACTGAAGCCTGAACCGCAGGCCGCACGGCGGACCCCGAGACTCCCATCTCGGGCTTCGCTGTGCGTGTCAGCGGCGACTATGCGCTCGAACGATCCAGATGCCGGGCGAACAGCTTTTCGAAGAAGTCCACGATGAGCTGCTTCGAGCGTGGCCCCACCGCGTAACGCCCATCAACGCGCTCAACATCCGCAAACTCGGCGGCGCCGAAACGATAGACCTCGTAGCCCTGCAAGCGCAGGCGGCGGTCTTCCGCCGCCATCTCCGCATA
>JAFEEP010000089.1 GCA_018241045.1 Pseudomonadota bacterium
GATTCGTCGCCGCGACGATCACGCTGCTGGAGTCGTCCTGCTCGATCATCAGCAGGAAGCTGTTGAGGATGCGGCGGATCTCGCCAACGTCGTTGGCCATGCCGCGCTGGCTGCCGATCGCGTCGAACTCGTCGAAGAAATACACCCCGCGAGTTGATGCCACGGCGTCGAAGACCTGACGCAACTTGGCCGCCGTCTCGCCCATGAATTTGGTGATCAGCGCATCCAGGCGGACCACGAAAAGCGGGATGCCCAGCTCGCCCGCGAGGGCGGCGGCGGTCATCGTCTTGCCGGTGCCTGATGGGCCGACGAGCAGCAGCTTGCGCCGAGGGTGAAGGCCATGGCCGCGCAGCTTGCTCAGGTGCCGCTGTTCCTTCAGGACCTGCTGCAGGCCTTCGAGCAGCGGCTTGCCAAGCACCATGTCCGACAGGCGTCTGGATGGGTAAGAGACGCTCAACAACGACGCGAGTTCGCCTTTCGGCCGAGCGATCGGAATGGGGCCGTCCCCCCCAGGCGCATGCCGGCGCGACTTCGCGGAATCGATCAGCTCTCGCAGTTCCTCCGCCAGTTTGCCGTGGCCCTGCTTGGCTTCGTGCGCTGCTAGTTGCATGGCGACGGAGTAAAAATGGCGATCATCGCCCTCCGCGAAGGAGCGCAGCAATGCTTTGAGTTGATCGCCGTTGGCCATGATGAGGCTATTGTCCCGTACTCAGGGCTGGCCGCCCCGCCGCTACGGGTTTCCGCTCGGTCACCCTGGAGCGGGTAGGCGCAGCAAGGGGGTGGGAGAGACGCGGCTAGACACGCGCACAGTGCTGTGAAGTGAGCTTCCAACCGGTCTTCGTCGTCGCCGCCACTCAGACCTACGTCACGAGTGACCGACCTCGGTCTTCAGCCAATGTTGGCAAGGTCGGCTTAGGGCGGGCGCCGACGCTCAGGATGGCGGCGTCGAGCGACAGCAACCAGTCTGCTCCGGACCAACGCTTCAGGCCTCCAGGGAGAGCATTTCTCTCACCGCTGGTGAGAGACGCTCGACTACACCTGACCGACAGATCGGGCACGGTCACACAGCGGTGACATTGAACAGATCGCACAGGGCGTCCAGCTGTGCAACCTTTAGCTTCTCCGACCGATGCTTCTTCAACCCGCTCCGCTCGAAGATCGCGTAGGCGAAGCCCTTGTTCATCTGGCGGGACACGTACCGAATGCCCTGCCATCTCGGGTCGGCGTCATGGATGGCCTGCGCCCAGGCCTGACTCACTGAGTAGTCGGCCAGAGCGCTGATGTCGTTGTTCAGGCCGAGGGCCTTGAGCGCCGCGCCGGTCAGGTCCGCCAGGACCAGCGTCTTGCGGTGCCCACACGCGAAGCGCACCACCGATCGCTCCGTCAGTTCGGCAGAGGGCACCTCGTAGGCGCCATCGACGAAGCGTCCCGATTCGTGGATCACGCTCTCCGCGAAGGCGACCTCGATCGAGTTGGCTGTATAGCAAGTGCCGAACTCGCCGGCGCGGCCTGGGTCCGGGTCATCGAAGCGGTACACGCCAGACGACCAGTACGGCTCGGTGCCCGGGTACCGGCTCAGTCGCACCAGCGAGGCGACCTCGACCCTGACGGGCCGAAGCAGATCCTCGAATGTCCCGGGCTCAGGCAGCCGCAGCGACACGCGCGGCTCCCCGCTCGCGCGCCCAGGCCGTGGCCAACCGTTCCACCTTGGACACCGCGACACCGGCGTCCAGGGCCGCAGCGACGCCCTTCCCTCCCAACGCCCCGTGCTCGCGCAACCAGAACATCAGCTTCTCGCTGGCACCGAGGTCGCCGAGGGCGCGGCACACAGTGGCCACAACCTCGCGGTCCAGCGCCAGGAAAGCTTGCGGGTAGTACAGCCGGTTGCCGATCTTCACCGCGAAGACCTCGCCCCGGTCTGCAGCGGGCGCCAAGGCCTGCCGTGTGAGACCCCAGGCCTGAGCGAGTTGCTCACCGGGCACCACGAGGCCGTCCTTGACCCATTGCACCCGCGCCGCTTCGCCTCGTGCGGTGGCACCGGCAAGCCCACCGGACGTGGCGGACTGAGACGGCGTCCCGGTGGGCAGTTGGGAACGCGCGGCTCGCGGTCGCGCGCCACCGACCTTCGACGGCTGCAGCGCGTGGCGGCTGACCACCGACCGAAGACTGCCCAGGTCTTCGCTGAGCCGTCCTACGGCCGCTTCGAGCTGCGCGATCCGGCGCAGGAGGACAGGGGTGCTGACATTGGTGCTCATCAGCCGATTTTAGGCAAGCAGGAACAATAAAGCAAACGGGGCAATCGTAGCAAACGGCGACACCGGGGAGGCAGCACTCGGGCTGGCGCAGGCACCGAGAGGGTTGCGGCACCCCCCGCTTCCCTTGCCTCTATGCGGCGCGGCTGCCTATGGCCGGTTCATGCCCGATGAACATGCGCCAGCGCGATGGGGTGTCTTTTCCATCCAGCCCCCTTGTTCCATACTCGATTCGCTTCGTGGCTTCCGGCCACAGCCGCCCTCTGAGGCGTTCCGGCACAGCCGGCGTTAGCGGTCGTGACCCGCACGTAGATCCGCGCTGGGCCCTGCCCCGCCGC
>JAFEEP010000008.1 GCA_018241045.1 Pseudomonadota bacterium
GATTGAGGGCCGCGACCCCCGTGCGGGCGATGTCGACCAGCCCCAGGGGCCGCATCAGGTCGATGAAGCTGTCGATCTTGCCGGGGCTGCCGGTGATCTCGAAGACAAAGCTGGACTGGGTGGTGTCGACCGGGCGGGCGCGGAAGGCGTCGGCCATGCGCAGCGCCTCGACCCGCTTTTCGCCGGTGCCCGCCACCTTGACCAGCGCCATTTCGCGCTCGATGCCGCTTTGCTCGCCCGTCCAGTTGGTCACCTTGTGGGTGACAACCAGGCGGCGCAGCTGGGCCTCGATCTGCTCGATCACCTGGGGCGTGCCCGACGTGACGATGGTGATGCGGCTGGTGCGGGCGGTGGGATCGACCTCGGCCACCGTCAGGCTTTCGATATTGTAGCCGCGGCCGGAAATCAGGCCGGCGACGCGGGCCAGAACGCCCGCCTCATTGTCCACCAGCACCGTCAGCGTGTGGCGCTCGACCACATCGCTCAGTTTGATTTTCGTGTCATGCATTATCTTAAACCAGCATCTTCCCGGCTTCGGTGATGACGGGACCGTCATCGATCTCGGCCAGGATCATTTCGTTATGGGCGGCGCCCGACGGGATCATGGGGAAGCAGTTCTCGGCCGGGTCGATGCGCACATCGAACAGCACCGGGCGCTTCACATTGATCATTTCCAGGATGCCGGCATCCAGTTCCTCCGGCTTGTCGGCCTTCAGCCCGACGCAGCCATAGGCTTCCGCCAGCTTGACGAAATCGGGCAGCGCCTCGGAATAGGAGTGCGAATAGCGCCCGCCATGCAGCAGCTCCTGCCACTGGCGCACCATGCCCATATATTCGTTGTTCAGGATGAATATCTTGATCGGCAGCTCATACTGCACCGCCGTCGACATTTCCTGCATGGTCATCTGGACGGACGCCTCCCCGCCAATGTCGATCACCAGCGCATCGGGGTGCGCCATCTGCACGCCCACCGCCGCGGGCAGGCCATAGCCCATGGTGCCCAGCCCGCCCGACGTCATCCAGCGGTTGGGATGTTCGAACTTGAAGCGCTGGGCCGCCCACATCTGGTGCTGCCCGACCTCGGTGGTGACATAGGTCTCGCGGTCCTTGGTCAGTTCATACAGCCGGTCCAGCGCATATTGCGGCTTGATCAGCGTGTTCGACGGCTTGTAGGCCAGCGAATTCTTCGCCCGCCAGACATCGATCTGTTTCCACCAGGCCGAAAGCGCCGCCTTGTCCGGCTTGTGGCTGCCGGCTTTCCAGAAGCGGATCATCTCGCGCATGGTGCGGGTGGCATCGCCCAGGACCGGCAGGTCGACGCGCACCGTCTTGTTGAACTGCGAGGCATCGATGTCGACATGGATCTTGGTCGAGCCGGGCGAGAAGGCGCTGATGCGCCCGGTACAGCGGTCGTCGAACCGCGCGCCCAGGCAGATCATCAGGTCGCAGTCATGCATGGCATTGTTCGCCTCGAAGGTGCCGTGCATGCCCAGCATGCCCAGCCATTCGGGGCGCGAGGCCGGAAACGCACCCAGCCCCATCAGCGTCGAGGTCACGGGAAAGCCCGTCAGGTCGACCAGCTCGCGCAGCAGCTGGCTGGCTTCGGGGCCCGAATTGATGATGCCACCGCCGGTATAGAAGACGGGGCGCTTGGCCTTGGCCATCAGTTCGACCGCGCGCACAACCGCCGCCTTGTCCGGGTCCAGGCGCGGGCGATAGGTGCGGTGCTGCACCAGCGCCGGGCCCTGATAATTGCCGGTCTGGAACTGGACGTCCTTGGGAATGTCGACCACGACCGGGCCGGGCCGGCCCGTGGTGGCGATCTGGAAAGCCTCGTGCATCGTGCGCGCAAGCTGGTTCACGTCGCGCACCAGCCAGTTGTGCTTGGTGCAGGGCCGGGTGATGCCGACCGTGTCGCATTCCTGGAAAGCGTCGGTGCCGATCAGGTGCGTGGGCACCTGTCCGGTCAGCACGATCAGGGGAATGGAATCCATCAGCGCGTCGGTCAGGCCGGTCACCGCATTGGTAGCGCCCGGGCCCGAAGTGACCAGCACCACACCCGGCTTGCCAGTGGAGCGGGCATAGCCTTCGGCAGCATGGACCGCGCCCTGCTCGTGGCGCACCAGCACATGGATCAGGCCTTCAGCCTGAAACAGCGCGTCATAGATGGGCAGCACCGCCCCGCCCGGATAGCCGAAAATATGGGTGACGCCCTGATCCTTCAGGGCGCGGATCACCATCTGCGCGCCCGTCATGGTTTCGACCGCGGCGGCGGCTTGCTGCAATGCGTTGTCCTTGTCCATAAGCCGTTTCCCTGCGCGCGGCGCGCAAAGCTCCACTTCAAAAATTAAAGGGGCGTTTTACGCCCCTTTTCCACAACAGCCACCATCCGGTTTTGCAGAGCAGCTAGCTCGGCCCGGACGGCGACCCTGAAAGACGTACCTGCATATTGCACATGCGAGGGTATTTAAAGTCGCCTGCAGGCTCAGTCAAGCAATTTCTTGCTTATTTTATATCATAATTTGGCAATAAAATTTCTCAACTTGCCATCGACCCAGGCATAGTCCGCCATCCGGTGACGAAACCAGGTCATTTGCCGCTTGGCGAACTGGCGGGTGTCGGTGATCGCCC
>JAFEEP010000090.1 GCA_018241045.1 Pseudomonadota bacterium
CTATGGCGATCTCAACGATCAGGGGTTCAACTTCTACGTCAGCGCGGAATACCAGCGCCAGGACGCGCTCAACGCGCGCGACCGCGATTATCCGTTCAACAGCTCGAACCTCACCGGCATCTGCAACGCAGCCGGCAGCTGCATGGTCAACCACAACTGGAACGGCACGACCGCCGAAAACGGCCTGTTCAACGGCCTGATCAGCATTCCCGGCGTGGCCTTGGTTCGCCCGGTGACGACGGCAGGCGCGGCCTCGGGTTCGGGTCGATTCACTTACCTCAATCCAGCAGCCGGTTGCCGCGATTTCACGCTCAACCCGAACATCGGGAGCTCCACGACCGCACCGATCAACGGGGCATGCGAGGTGGATTTCCAGAACCGCTATATCTCGCTGCAACCACAGATCGAACGTAAGGGCCTTTCTGCCCGTTTCACCGCCAATGTTGGTGATCGCGCCCAGGTCTATGCCATGGTCAACTACTATGACACCAAGACCCATGCGTCGTTCACGCCGCTCGGGTTCAATGGTACGCCGACCAATCCGACAAGCGGCGCTGTTGCTTACAACGTGATCGCTCCGGTCTATATCTGCCCGACCGGGGTCGGCACGCTCAATGGCGTGGGCACGGGCTGCAACGCCGCCAACGGTGTTCTCAACCCCTATAACCCCTATGCCGCCGCAGGCCAGACCGCACAGATCTTGGTGCGCTCGACCCGTGGCCGCACAGTCGATACCGATTCGCGTTCGCTGCGCGGCGTGCTTGGCATCGACGGCAGCTTCGGCGATGGCTGGAACTATTCGGCCAGCTTCACCGCGTCGAACGTCCGCCTGACCCGCGCCCAGGGCAACTACTTCCAGCCCCAGCTGATCATGAACGCGCTGGCGCGCGGCACGTTCAACTTCATGGATTTCAATGCCAACACCCAGGCTCAGTGGGACGCGATCGCCCCGCTGCAGACCACGGTGTCGAATTCGGATCTGTGGCAGGCGACGGGCCAGATCTCCAAGGATCTGATGGAGCTTCCTGGCGGCAAGCTGCAGGCCGCCGTTGGCGCCCAGTATCGTCATGAATCGATCGACGCGCCTTCGGCCAACCCGGCCAACTTCGATGCCCCCTATACCCGGTACTACAGCATCAACGCTGTCGGCACCAAGGGCAGCCGCAACGTGAAGTCGGCGTTCTACGAAATCAGCGCCCCGGTGGTCGATCAGCTCGAGCTCAACGCCTCGGGCCGCTTCGACAGCTATTCGACCGGACAGGAATCGTTCTCGCCAAAGTTCGGCGCGAAGTTCACCCCGGTCAAGCAGCTGGCGATTCGCGGCACATGGTCGAAGGGCTTCCGCATCCCGTCGTTCAACGAAGCCTTCGGTCTGCCGACCACCGGTTTCGTGACGCGTACGATCAACTGCGCCAGTGCGACGTTTGCGGCGTTCTGCGCGGCGCACTCGCCGAACGGCACGGCGGCGACGGCCAATGCCTACGCCACGCAGCCGTTCTCGTTGGGTATCACCTCGGTCGGCAACCCGGCCCTGGCACCCGAAAAGTCGACCTCGCTGACCGCGGGTATCGTCTTCGAGCCGATCCGCAACGTCAGCTTCACGGTTGATTACTGGCACCTCAAGATCAAGGACCTGATCGTCGGCGTGACCGATACGGCCACCCCGCTAAACCAGTATTATGCCAACAACGGCACCGTGAGCGTGCCGGGCATCACCGTCACGCCGAGCGGCACCGTCGACCCGGCCTTCCCGAATGCCCTGCCGCATCTCGGGACGATCCAGGCTTCGTTCCGCAACGCCAACAGCGAAACGGTCAGCGGCATCGATCTTGGCGCCAACGCCAAGTTCGCGCTGTCCAACGACCTGACCTGGATCACCTCGTTCGACGCTTCGTATATGATGAAGTACGAGCTCGACGCGGAAGGCGTGATCTCGCGTTATGATGGTTCGCTCGGTCCGTGCAACAACACCTCCTGCGCGGGCGTGCCCAAGTGGCGCGGTAGCTGGCAGAACACACTCAAGTACAAGAACACCACGGTGTCGCTGACCGCTTACTACACCAGCGGCTACGATAACGCGGCGGTCGATGCGGGCGACATCGTCGGCGATTGCGCCACCAACGCGGCGAACGGCAATGCCGTCCAGAGCTACGTTGATGGTACGCCGGTGCAGTGCCGCGCCAAGCCGACCTGGAACGTGGACATGACCCTCAACCAGAAGATTGGGGACAACTTCACGATCTATGCGAATATCCAGAACGTGTTCAACATCGGCGCGCCGCTGGATACGGCATCGACCTACCAGCTGTTCCAGTTCAACCCCGCGTGGGCTGGGCCGAACATCATGGGCCGGTACTTCAAGATCGGCGCCAAGGTCGACTTCTAAAGTCGGCATTGAATGCGAACAAAGAAGGGCGGGTCTTCGGACCCGCCCTTTTCGTTTGCCCGCCCTCCGCGTCAGGCGATGGCAGCGCGGTCGGCAGGACTTGCCTGGAGGGTTTCCGACCAAACCCTCTGCGCCACCAGCCATCCACCTTCACGGATCGCAGGCACGCGAAAAGGGCGCGCGGATGCTCCGCACGCCCTATTCAATCCTTCATCGCCGCAGCCCCGCCGGGCCGCAGTTAATGTTGGGTCAAGCGGCCTGCTTCTTGACCAGTTCGCGCTTCACCTTGAGCGCGGTGGTCGACAGCTTGGTGTCCGGGGTCTTGAGCAGCCAGTTGTCCAGCCCGCCGACGTGTTCGACCGAGCGCAGCCCATGGGTCGAGACGCGGAACTTGAAGCTGCGGTCCAGCGCTTCCGACATCAGCGTGACGTTCTGCAGGTTGGGCAGGAAGACGCGCTTGGTCTTGTTGTTGGCGTGGCTGACGTTGTGGCCGACCTGGCGACCCTTGCCGGTCAGTTCGCAAATACGGGACATGGCTAAACTCGCTTGATTCTTGACTGCCCACGGGGGGAGAAGGGGCGCCCTTACCGATTCACCCTTGCGGGGTCAAGGTGAGTCTGGGTTCCAGGCGCCCTTCGCCTCCGCGAAGGGTCGGTGTTGCAAAGGCAAGGACGGATGTCCTTGCCGCACCCCGCCAAAGACCCTAGCTCGGAACGATGAGCCGCTGGCCGCTTCCAGACCCGATGAAACTTGCGCTCGATCAGGCGCGGGCGGGTGAATCCGCCGGGGAAGTGCCGATCGGCGCCGTGGTGGTCAAGGATGGCGCGGTGATCGCCGCCGCGCACAATGCGCCGCGCGGGGCTTGCGATCCAACCGCCCATGCCGAGGTGCTGGCGATTCGCGCCGCCGCGCAGGCGTTGGGCAACGAGCGGCTCGACGGCTGCGATCTGTGGGTCACGCTGGAGCCGTGCGCGATGTGCGCCGGGGCGATCAGTCATGCGCGGATCGCCAGGCTCTATTACGCCGCGCCCGATCCCAAGGGCGGTGCGGTCGATCACGGCGCGCGCGTGTTCCAGCACGAACAATGCCTCCACGCGCCCGAGGTTTATTCGGGCATGGGCGAGGAGGAGACGGGCGAACTGCTGCGCCGCTTCTTCCGCGCAAGACGCTAAAGCCCGCGCCAGATCTTCAGGGGCACATCGTCCTTCGGGCCATAGCCGCGCCGATCACAGGCACGGGGCAGGAAGTCCTTGCCATAGCACAGGTGCAATTCGCGCAGCCAGCCGCCATTGCTTGCCAACACGCCGACCGCGCTCATGGGGAAGGCCGGGTTTGCGGCGACGAACGCGCGGCGCAGGTCACCCGCGGTGAGACCCGGCTGGCGCGAGAGCTGGTCGGCATCGGGCAGGCTCAGCGAGCGCCACAGGATCGCGCTGACCTTGTAGTAGCCCGCTGGTTCGCGCGCCATGCAGCTGCCGTGCTTGGCCCATTCATGCTCGAGCAGCCACGGCGCCGGGGTCATGCACAGGTTGCGGCGCAGGTCGTCCGGGGTCGGGCGCGGGGCGATCGCGCACCATTGCGGCGGGCGGCCGTTTGGCGCTTCGGGCCAGAGGCCGTGGAGAACGAAGCCGAACCGCCCGATCCGCCCGTTGCACTGAAAATTGGTCGGGTCGCTGGCCCGGTTGCCCCGGCAATATTCCGGCGACCAGCTCACCGCCAGGGTATAGCCGCCGATCGGGGTGTGCAGGCTCGGCCCGTCGGGCTGGATCGGATCGGGCAGATCGACGCTGCCGGGCGCGCGGCACTGGTAGGCCTGGGCCAGGGCGGGAAGCGGCGTGAGCAGCGCCACCGCGCACAGCGCCGAGCGGATCATAGCGGCGTGAAATCCAGACCGATGTCCGCTGCCGGGGCGCTTTGCGTCAGGCGGCCGACCGAGACGTAGGTGACGCCGGTGGCGGCAATGGCGGCGATGGTGTCGAGCCGGACCCCGCCCGAGGCTTCGCTCGGCACGCGCCCGGCAATCAGGGTGACGGCCTGGCTCAGAGTCGGCACGTCCATGTTGTCGAGCAACACGTGGCTCGCTCCGGCGGCGAGGGCGGGTTCGATCTGAACCAGTTCGTCGACCTCGCAGATGATGTTCGCGACGCCCGCATCGCGGGCGCGACGCACCGCCTCGGCCACGCCGCCGGCGACAAGGACGTGGTTGTCCTTGATCATCGCCGCGTCCCACAGCCCCATGCGGTGGTTCTGCGCCCCGCCCATCCGGGTGGCATATTTCTCGAGGTGGCGCAGCCCGGGGATGGTCTTGCGGGTGTCGAGCAGAATGGCGTTTCCGGCCATCGCATCGACATAGCTGCGCGTCATGGTTGCGATGCCCGAAAGGTGCTGGACGGTGTTGAGGGCGGAGCGTTCGGCGGTGAGCATGGCTCGCGCCTTGCCCGACAGGCGCATCAGGTCGGTCCCGGCGGGAACCTGCGCGCCCTCCTCGACCAGGATCGCGATCTCCATCGCCGGGTCGAGCGCGTGGAAGAAGGCGGCGGCGATCGGAAGGCCCGCGACCACGATCGCATCGCGGGTGTCCATCACTCCGGCAAAGCGCGCTTCGGCCGGGATCACGCTTTCGCTGGTGACGTCGTGCCCGCCGCCGGGCAGGCCAAGGCCAAGATCCTCGTCGAGCGTTGCCGATACGAATTGGTCGAGATCGAAGCCGGGAAGGGAAAACCTATTCATGATTGCCGTTCCTTGCCATCAAGTTCCGCCCCGTGGCAAGCAGCCCCGATGCTGATCCGTCCTGCCACGCCTGCCGATGCCCCTGCGATCTGGGCGATCCTTGAGCCGGTGATCCGCGCAGGGGAAACCTATGCGCTCGATCGCGACATGAGCCGCGCCGATGCCCTGGCCTATTGGCTTGGCGCGGACAAGGCGACCTTCGTTGCCGAGGATGAGGGTATGGTGCTCGGCACCTATTATCTGCGCGCCAACCAGGGGGGCGGAGGTGCCCATGTCTGCAACTGCGGCTACATGACCGGTGCGGCTGCCACCGGGCGTGGGGTGGCGCGGCGGATGTGCGAACACTCGCTCGAGGAAGCCCGCGCGCGTGGGTTTCGCGCGATGCAGTTCAACTTCGTTGTCAGCAGCAACGAACGCGCGGTGGCGCTGTGGCAGGGCATGGGCTTTGCCGTGGTTGGGCGGCTGCCCGAGGCGTTCGACCACCCCGCGCTGGGTCTGGTCGATGCCCTGATCATGCACCGCGCACTGTAGGGGTCAGTGGACGAAGCGCGCCACCACGTCGCGATAGGAGCGACTGACCTTCACCTGCGCGCCTGAATCGAGCACCAGGAAGCACTCCCCGTTGGTGTGCGGCTTGACCTGGCGCACCTGGTTGAGGTTGACGATGGTCGAGCGGTGGACCCGCTGGAACACCCGCGGGTCGAGCCGCCGCTCCAGATCCTTCATCGTTTCGCGCAGGATCAGCGAATTGTCGCCGGTGTAGATGCACATATAGTCGCCCGCCGCCTCGATATGTTCGATCGAATCGACGTCGACGCGGAAGATCTGGCCGCGATCCTTGATGTTGATCAGCTTTTCATAGCGACTCGCGCTCTCGCCCTCGTCGGGCATGGCCTCGATCGCGTCGGGGGCGACTTCGGCGAGGACGTTCTTGAGCTTCTCTGCCTCTTCGGATGCGTGCTTGTCGGACAGACGCTGGCGCACCCGCTCCATCGTGTCGGCCAGTTCGTCCTCGTTGACCGGCTTCATCAGGTAGTTGACCGCATTGGCCTGGAACGCGCGCACGGCGTGTTCCTGATAAGCGGTGACGAAGACGATCAGCGGTGGCTCGATCTCCATCACCCCCTTGACCACCGAGAAGCCGTCGAACCCGGGCATCTGGATGTCGAGGAAAACCAGGTCGGGCTTTTCGGTCTTGATCTTGCGGATCGCCTCGCGTCCGTTGGAACAGGTGTCGATGATCTCGACGTCGGGGAACTTCTCCAGGCGCAGCATCAGCCCCTGGATCGCCAGCTTTTCGTCGTCGACGAGGATCGTGCGGATGGACATGGGATAATCCTGCTTCAGCCGGCCGCTGCTCAGGTGGCAAGGACCGGACGTTTCGGGGCCGATACGGCGGCGGGCGCCTCACGGCGTTCAAACGGCAATTCGATGAGTACGGCAAAGCCCCCCTCGGGCGGCTCCATCGTTTCGAAACGATGATCCTCGCCATAGGCCTGGGCCAACCGGTCGCGGATGTTGGCCAGCCCGACGCCGGTGGATACGGGTTCGCCTCCGTCGAAAGTCACGCCTGCAAATCTGTTGCTCGCCGCGCCGGATTGCAATCCCGGCCCGGTGTCGGAGACGGTGATGCGAAGGTTCTGGCCGACGAGTTGCGCCGCGATGGTGATTTCCGCCCCTGATTCCTGCGGGCTCACCGCATATTTGATCGCGTTTTCGACCAGCGGTTGCAGCAGCAGCGAGGGCAGCAGCGCATCCTGGGTGACTGGATCGATGCGGAAACTGGTGCGCAGCCGCTCTTCAAATCGCATCCGCTCGATCTCGAGATATAGCTTCAGCGTGTCGACCTCCTGCGCCACGGTGACCCGCCCGGTCGGTTCATTGACCAGGGTATAGCGCAGGAACGAGGACAGCCGGCTGAGCATGGCATTGGCCGGTTCGGTCTGCTTGAGCAGGACCAGCGTCGAGATCGAGTTCAGCGTGTTGAACAGGAAATGCGGGTTGAGCTGATAGCGCAGCATCGCCAGCTGGGCCTGAGTTGCCTGGTTTTCAAGGCGGATCAACTGGTCGTTCTGCTCTTCGATCTGGAGGAAGAAGTTGACCATGTAGTAGAGCGCCGTCCAGGCGCCGAGCAGGGTCAGGTCGATGTAGAACAGCCCGATGAAGCGCTGAGCGAACCCGGCCCCGGCATCGCCGTAATAGAGCCCGTTCACCCAGGCATCGACGAAAGCGTAAAGCGCCACGGCCACCGCCAGGACGATCGCGGTCACCCCCCAGGTGACGATCGGGCGGCGGTTGATCAGCTGGCGATAGACCACCGAGAGGATCAGGGTGATCGAAAACCCGGTGATCGTGGCGATCAGCACCAGCACCAGGAACGACAAGGCCAGGCCGTTGGCCAGCCCCGACATCGCGCGCAGCAGCATGGCTCCGCCCCACCCGGCGGCCTGGAGGCGCCAGAACGCGCGGTTCTTGTTGGCGAAGAAGGGAATCGGGCGGAAGGGCAGGACGGCCATATGCCCCTATCCTAGCAGAAGCGCCGGAATTGGCTAACCTTCAGACTTGCGCGCTGCGGCGACCGCCTTCTCGAGCGCCTGCTTGCCGACCGCCCCGACCAGCACCTGATCGCCGATCACCCAGCCGGGGGTGCCGTCGAAACCGAGCTGACGGGCATAGGCCAGATTGGCCTCCAGTTCGGCACGGACCTTGGGATCCTTGGCAGCCAGCTGGGCGCGGGCGAAGTCGAGCCCGGCGACCTTGGCCGCCGCCTCGACCGAGGCAGGGTCGGTGCGCCCGGCGGCGAACATCGCATCGTGGAAGGCGACGTATTTGCCCTGCTCCGCCGCGGCAAGGCCCATCGCGGCGGCGGCCGGGCTGGTCGGGGCAATCACCGGCAAGTGGCGGATCACCACGCGCAGATCGGGGTTTTCCGCAATCAACGCCTTGATGTCGGGTTCGCTCTGGCGGCAATAGCCACAGGCGAAATCGGAAAATTCGACGACGGTGACCTTGCCGTCGGGATTGCCCATCACCGCGCCGGGGTAGGGAGCGGCGAGCTTGGCCGAAATCCCCGCGAGCTGCCGCGCGCTGTCCTTGGCGCGCAGTTTCTCGACCGCCTCGGGCAGGATCTCGGGATGTTCGAGCAGGTATTCGCGGACGACCTTTTCCATCGCCTGCTTCTGCCCGGGGCCAAGGTCGGTGCGCTGGCGCTCGAACGTCCAGCCACCCAGCGCGCCCAGCGCGGTGAGCGCGACCGCGCCAAGTGTGAAGAACAGTTTCGAGCGCGTCGCAGGCTGGGTCATCACCTGGCGCTTACCTGCGTTTCTTGTTGCGTTCAATCTCGGCGCGGGCCTGCATCGCGATGTCCTGGGCGCGCAGCCAGTCGGGTGAGCCGGTCGGCAGGCCGGCCTCGGCGGCCTCGGCGCTTTGCAGCGCGGCACCGTATTGCAGTTCCATCACCTGTTGTTCGGCGCTGGCCAGCCGCGCCCGGGGCATATCGCCGCGCTGGCCATAGACCACGCCAAGCTGATACCACGCGAAGGGGTTCTCACGGTCACGCTCGACCGCGGTTTTCAGCACCTTCTCCGCCTCTGGCAGGTTGGCCGGGTTTTCAGTCGCGATCAGGGCGTGACCGAAGGTAGTCGCAATCAGCGGCTCGTTGCCCGACAGCTCGGTGGCGTGGCGCAACGGGCCGAGCGCCTCGGTTGTCTTGCCGGATTCGAGCAGGATCTGGCCCTTGAGCTCGAGGAAATAGGGATCGTCGGGCGCCCTGGCGAGCAGCGCGTCAGTCTCCGCCGTAGCCTTGTCGAGGAAGGCCTCCTTGTGAAAGGCATAGGCGCGGGCGTAGTGCGCGGGCACGCTGGAATCGCTTTCGGGATAGACCTGCAGCGTCGATTTGGGCTCGGCCAGATAGCCGAACAGCTTGGCCTTGACCCGCAGGAAACGGGCCTGGATCGCCGGGTCGGCGGGCTTGTTCCAGGCCGGATCGCGTTCATAGGTGTCCTGAAGGGTGGCGATGCGATCCCCGGTCATCGGGTGGGTCGAATAGAACTCGCTGTCGGCGGTGCGGGTATAGCCGTGGCGCATTTCCATGCCCTGCAGCTTCTTGAAGAAGTTGATCGAGCCCCGGCCCGAAAGCCCGGCCTTCGACAGGTATTGCGCGCCTGCGGCGTCGGCCGCTTCCTCCTGCCCGCGGGTGAAGGCGAGGAACTTGCCCAGCGCGGCCTGCTGCCCGGCCATGATCACGCCCATCGCCGCCTCACCCCCCCCGGCCGCGGCTGCCGCCGCACCGAGCAGCAGCGAAAGGATGCTGATCCCCGTCGCGGTTTTGCTGCCCGTGGTGTTGATCGCATGGCCGCCGGTAATGTGACCCAACTCGTGCGCGATCACCCCCTGGACCTCTTCGGCGTCGGTTGCCTCGTTGATCAGGCCCGAATGGATATAGACCGCTTGCCCCCCGGCGACGAAAGCGTTGACCGAGGGATCGTTGACCAGGACGATGTCGACATTTTTCGGGTCAAGCCCTGAGGCCGCGACCAGCGGGCGGGCCATGTCCTTGAGCAAGGACTCGGTCTCGGCATCGCGCAGCACCGATTGCGCCGCAGCCGGCTGTGCGACCAGCGCCAGCGCGGCGATCGCGGCGGTGCAGTGGACGGCAAGGCGGGACAGCGCGCGCATCACCGCGTTCCTAACGGCTCGCCTGCTGAACCGGCGCTGAAGGCACGGTGTGCGCAGCAAGGAAGGTCAGCACCGGATCGAGCACCCGGCGATCGCGGCTGAACGGCGCGGCGAACTTCTTGACCGTATCGTCGTGGCCCGCACCGCGAATGTAGAGCGCCTCTGCCCGGCCGCCCACCGCGTGCATCGCGTCGGCCAGGGTGCGGGTGTCGCGGGGGTTGACCGTAGCGTCGGCATCTCCGGTGATCAGCAGCAGCGGCGGCGCATCTGCCCGGACGAAGTGAGTCGGCAAGGCGGCCTGTGGCGGCTGGACGTGACCGAAGGTGGTGCGGGTCGATTCCCGCTTGTAGGGGTAGAAGTCGTAGGGACCGGATAGCCCGATCGCGCCCTTGATGACGCCGTCGGGCACGCCTTCGCGCCCCAGCCATTGCCGCTCGAGCGCGATCTGGACCGCGTTGTAGGCCCCGGCGGAATGACCCATCAACACGATCCGGTCGGGATCTGCGCCGAAGCGGGAGGCGTTGGCGCGAGTCCAGGCCACTGCCTTTGCCGCGTCTTCCAGCATATGCGGCCAGACCCCGGCGGGGGTCAGCCGGTACCCCGGTAGGACCACGACATAACCCGCCCGCGCGAGCGTGCGGCCAATGAAATGGTAGTCGCCCGGATTGCCGCTGTTCCAGCCACCGCCGTGGATGAAGATGACGATCGGTCGCGGGGTCTGGGCAAGGGCGCTGGGGACGATCACGTCGACCCGGTTCGCGGCGAGCGGTCCATAGCGTCCGTCGACCAGCGCGGCCCGGCTATCCCCGCTCCCGTTGAGCACCTGATCGGCGCGATCGAGCAGTGTCAGCCCATAGGACTCGCGGACGCGATCCCGGGCGGCGAACAGGATCAGCGCCGCGCCAACGACGATCAACGCCAGCCAGCCCAATTTCCCGATCCTCCTGCGCGGCACCTGTGCTTCCATCGCCCCTGCCTAGCGTGGCGCGGCGGCAAAGACAAAGGGCGCCGTTCCGTTGCGGAACGACGCCCTCTCCCCTCGCTGTCGGGAAAATGATCCGGTCAGACCAGAAGCTTGCGCGCGGCGCGTTCGAGCAGGGCGACGTCGTCGGCAACCTCGCCCAGCAACACCACTTCACCGCTCGGCAGGCGCCGCGCGACCAGCAGGGTGAACTCGCTGCCCTCGCTGGCGACCGCATCGAGCGGAGCATGGTCGAGCCCTCGCAATTTCTTCGCCAGGGCCTCGTGCGGACTGTCGCGGTGAGCCTGGCCCCTGCCGCTTTCCTCGCGCTTCAGTCTGCGTTCCTCGCCGACCACGCCCTTGAGTCCTCCCGGCGCTTCGGCAAGAAAGGCACCCAGTCCGCCGCGGCCGACGCCAAGGCGGTGGCCGTGGCTCAACGCCGAGGCATATTCGGCAAGACGGGTCTTGTCGTATTCTGCGCCGAAGACCAGCTTGACCACCGGGGTCATCTGGGCGCGGTCCTGCACGGTCAGCCCGGAATCGGCGACCAGTTCGGCGAATTCCTCCGGCGCCTCCGCCGCGGCGAGCGAAAAGTCATAGGCGCGACCGATCGCGGCGTAGAGCGCGGAGCGGGTGCGGTCTTCCGACCCCGAAGCGACCTCGGCCAGTTCGCGGGCTGAGGCGAGCCAGTCGGCCAGCCCCATGTCATCGGCGTCGGCGGGCGGATCGAACACTGCGGCGGGGGCGAACTCGTCCGAATCGAAGTGGGCGAAGTCGATCGGGCGCGGTTCGGCAGGCGCCTCGTCCGCTTCCTCGGCCATGATGCTGGCCCAGCCGCCGACCGCGAAAGTCGGCGCGGGCAGTTCGGCGTCATCGCTGGCGACCGGCTCGGCAAAATCGCCAAGGTCGAGCACGTCGGCATCGTCGGCAGGGCCATCGACCAGTCCGTGAATGTCGGCAGGGCCATCGGCCCAATCGCTCATCGGCTCATCGCGGCGCAATTCGCGCGCGACGGGGGCGTCAAGCACCTGGTCGATCTCGGTCAGCAGGGCATCGGTGGTGCGCTGGTCAGCCAGCTCCTTCCAGTTGATCACCCCGTAGATGAAGTCGATCGTGTCGTCGTCGCTGGAGAAGGGCAGCAGGATTCCGCGATAGAGAATCGTCTGTTCACGCTGGTTGACGTATTCGGCCTCGAACCCGATCGGCGCCTGGTTCGCGAGGATCTGCATATAGTGGTCGGTGATTCGCGACAGCAGCGAGCGACTCGGCACATCGTCGAGCGATTCGATCTCGTCGCCGTCGGCTCCGCATTCTGCGGCGAGCTTGTCGCCAAGGTAGCGCACCGAAGGGTTCTCGATTCCGTGGCTGAAATCGAGCAGCACGCTGTAGGGGCCGAAATCGGGCAGGTCTTCCGGCTCAAGATCTTCAATCGACGGGAAATTCCGATTGTCGAGCAGGCTGGCCCAATGGTTGTAGGCGCGCACCTGCATACGCCGTTCATCCTGCCCCACAGGGCTAGGCGGCGCTTCATGCATGGCGTCATCATCGCCATAATCGACTGCCGGCCAATCATCGCCGTCGCTGCTGCGATCGATGAAACTGCCGCGATACGTATCCATGTGGTTTCCCCACCAAGTCCCTTACCCGGCTGTTCTGGCGCAACGTGGTAAACTTACCGTTAAGTTGCGCCGGTTGCGGAGACATGGCCTTCGCCGCGTCCGGGCATGGGGAAGAAGATGGGCAGGATCAGCGCCGATGCGGCCATCAGCACGGCGAACAGGGTCAAGGCCGGAACCAGCCCGATCGCATCCGAGGCAAGGCCCATCGTGTAGGAGCCCAGAGCCATCCCGCCGAAGGTGGTCGCCTGATAGATCGCCAGGCAGCGGCCCAGGATCGCTTCGGGGGAGCGCAGCTGCATCGCGACGTTGAGCGTGGTCAGCACCGAGACCCAGCCCCCCCCGGCCAGTAGCGCGGCGGCTATCGCCCAGCCCAGCCCCGGTGCGAAGGCCACGGCCGCCAGCGCCACGGCATAAACCAGCGAGGCGGCGATCGTCACCGCCTCGCTGCCGAAGCGGCGGCGCAGGGGGGCGACCCATAGCGCGGTGACGATCGATCCGATCCCGAAAGCGCCCAGCACCAGCCCGAAGACGATCTCGCTGCCGTGCAGTCGCTCACGCACCAGCACGGGCATCATCGCCTGATAGCCCGCAGCGCAGAACCCGAAGGCCAGGCCGCGCACCAGGATGCGGCGCAGCGGGCTCGATTCGGCGCAATAACGCAGGCCCTGCACCACCGAGGCGAGAATCGGGCGGCGGGTCAGCGCCGGAGCCTCGGGTCGCCAGCGCAGCAGCACCAGGATCAGCGCGACGAAGCTCAGCGCGTTGAGCGCGAAGGCCAGCGCCGGACTGGTCAGGGAGATCAGCAGACCGCCCAGCGCCGGGCCGACGCTGCGCGCAAGGTTGAAGGCGATGGTGTTGAGCGAGATCGCCTGAGGCAGGTCCGTGGGTCCGACCTGAAGCCGGACCGAGGCTTGCCATGCCGGGCCATTGAGCGCCGAGCCGCAACCCATCAGCAGGGTGAAGGCGAGCAGCAGGAACGGGCCGATCGACCCGGCATAGGTCAGCACGGCAAGCAGCGCCGAAACGACCAGCATTCCAGCCTGGGCCCACAGCATGACCAGGCGGCGGTCATAATTGTCGGCGATCGCCCCGGCAAAGACCCCCAGCAGCATGACCGGAATGGTGACGGATGCCTGAACCAGCGCAATCAACTGGTGCGAGGTGGTCAGTTCGGTCATCAACCAGGCGGCGGCGACCGATTGGACCATCGAGCCGAGGTTCGAGGTAAGGTTGGCGATCCAGATCGCCCGGAATGCCGGATAGCGGAACGGCGCGAAAGGGTGGCCGGGCTTGGGCGGGGAAGCAGGTTGGGGCGACATTCTCTGGCGGACTATGCCCCCCACGGCGCACGCGTCAACGGCTCCAGTCGGAAAGTTTCGGATCGATCAGCCCGAGCTGGCGACGCAGCGCGGCGCGCGCGAGCCGTTCGACCTCGGCCTTGCGCCGTGCTGCGGGCAGGGGCACCGTCGCGGCGGGACGCAGGATCTCGGCATCATAGCCATCGGCGACGATCAGGCCGCAGCGTTCGGGAAGAAAAGCCTCGGTTTCCATGCAGGCCCGGTCCAGGTGCGGAGCCAGACCCCAGTAGAACCGGTCGCAATGGTCGAGGTAGTCGGTCCACTTGGCATCGCCCAGCAGGTCGGCACGACTGACCTTGATCTCGACGATCACCAGTTGCCCCTTGGCGTCGATCCCCATCAGGTCGGCGCGCCGGTTGGAGCGCAGCGGCATTTCCGCCAGGCACCAGATATCGTTGCGCGCGAACAGGCGGCAGATCCCCCGCGCGACCGCCTGGGCCGCCTTGAGCTCGTCGTCTTGCGAGGCTGGAATCGGAACGCCGCTGGCCATGACCCATCCCTAGGAACAGATCAGGAACTTTGCAAGCCCGGGTTCAGGTGAAGCGCCGCACCCCCGGCTTGTCCGAGGGCGGCGGGGTCAGTGCCAGCAGTGCGGCGCGGGCGGCGTGGAACTCCTGCCACAGCGCCAGCGCGGCGGGCGCGGGATTGATTCCGCGGGCATGGACCGCGAGCAGCGCGGCCAGACCCGGCTCCATGATCGCGGAAAGATCGTCGATGCCCTGTTCGCTGAGGTCGCGGCGCCACCCCCCGGTATCGCGCATCAGTGCGGGAAAGTTGCGGATGTCGGGACGCATTGGTTCCGGCGCGAGCCCGGCAAGGACCGCGACCACGCCGGCCGCGTCGTGCAGCGCCGACCACTTCATGCTCGTGGCGCTGGCAGCAGCCTGACCGAACTCCGCGCGGCCCGCCCCCGGCATGGGCGGGGCGGTGGGCGAAACGGGGGGCGCAAAGCTGGAATAGGCGTTCATGCGGGCAAGGTTATCGCGCCAGCCCTTGCCAAATCGCTAATCGCCGGGGCGCTGGCAACGTGGCACGGAAAAAGGGTGGCGCATCGCGCCCACCGCTGCTAACCGCCGCTGCCACGCACCCGTAGCTCAGCTGGATAGAGCGCTGCCCTCCGAAGGCAGAGGCCAGAGGTTCGAATCCTCTCGGGTGCGCCAGCTTCTCCAATATTTCCTCCCAAATTGCAGGTTTCTTGAGGGGAAAGTCTTCCCCTGAGCCGGAACCGCTGCGCGTCTCCGGCTACTCCTTCGCTCGTGTCCGATTTCAAGCCCCCGGGCGCGACTGGTCGCGCTGCCTGGCTTCTTCACCCCGAGCGAAGCCTTCGCCGCGCTCGACGTCGGCGCTCACGGGCTGAAGCTGTTTCCGGCCGAGGGCGCCAGCCCCGCCGTCCTCAAGGCCCAGCGCGCGGTGCTGCCGCGCGATTTTCCGGTCTTCGCCCTGGGCGGCGTCACGACCGGCAACCTAGGCGACTGGATCAACGGCGCGGGCCTTGGCTCGGGGCGCTCTGTGCGCCGGGCCAGCGGGCGCACATCGCTTCGCGCCGGCGCTGCATGGTCAGGCAAGCCTTGCGCTGCTGAGAAAAATCTCGCGAACCAGGGCAGACTGGCTGCGAAGTCCCATCTTGGCATAGACGTGCTTTGAACAACTGCGCGCCGTTTGCTCGGTCCACCCCATGGTCACCGCAGCCTCGCTGATCGATTTGCCGTCGCTCAGCGCCAAGGCAAATTCCGCCTCGCGCAGCGACAAGCCGTAAAGTGCTGAGAGTATTGACTTCCTGTCGCCTTCCGGAGGTCTTTGGACACGGCAGAACGCCATCATGACGGGAAGGGTAAGCGCTGCGTCGGGCCTTTCCGTCATCGGTACGAGGAGCGCATCGAGCCCGAGTTTGTCCGAAAGGATCACCGCCCGTGGCGCCGCTGCGGAATTGCGCGCGAATTCATAGGCGAGTTGGGTCACGACTTGGCGGTCGTGCTGAGCATCGATATGCAACCTTTCGCCGACCAGTTTCTCGGATTCATGGAGGCGGACAAGGAGTGGCGTGAGGTTCGAGTCGAAATCGAGGATTCGCGTATCGCGCCCGAGTGCGATCCATCCCACGCCCGCACGGGCAAGGCCCTCGCGACTGGCGGCGCACCGAATGCGCTGACGTTCGGCCAGGACGAAATTGCGCAATGCGACCGCGACATGGGGGGCGACCGCGGTCAGCAATGCACCATCTGCGGCTGAAAAGAAGGCGCTGTAGCGCACGAGCATCAGCCAGGCGCTGGTCCCTTCCTGTTCCTTGATGCGAACGATGCGTTCGTCGGTCAGTCCTACGCGTTTGCAGAACTCTTCGTGAAATTCGGAGAATTGCGGGTCGTCGGCGATGAATTCGGCCGGCTGGTAGACTCGGCCCGGACGCAGCCGGTCATAGGGCAGTCGATCCTTGTCGTAGAGTGCTTCCAGTCCCAGGGCGCGTGCTTCGGCACGCAAGTCGCGGCCCACAAAGACTTCCTTGGCGAGGTGCATCGGCGTGTCGCCCTGGGCGAAGATCAGCGATACATAGTCGGCACCGGTACGCCGTTGAATCCGTTTGAGAAAGGTCAGCCAGGCGTCTTGATCGTGGACGCCGGCGTAGAGCGGCATCAACAGGTCCGTCTCGTCGGAACTCGATAGCTGCATTTTACCCCCATATGGGGGGTCATCGGGTCTGTCACCTCAAATACGATGGCACCCACACCAATTCACCCGAGAGGACTGGAACGGCCGATGGCTTCTGCCCGTGAAAATCTGACCCACCTTGAGCGGCTTGAAGCCGAAGCGATTCACATCATGCGCGAGGTTGTTTCGGAGGCGGAGCGGCCGGTGATGCTCTATTCGGTGGGCAAGGATTCGGCGGTGATGCTGCATCTGGCAAGGAAGGCGTTCTACCCCGCGCCCCCGCCGTTCCCGCTGCTTCATGTCGATACGACGTGGAAGTTCCGGGCGATGTACGACCTGCGCGACACGATGGCGACGGAATCGGGGATGGACCTGTTGGTCTACCAGAACCCCGAGGCGGCGGAGCGCGGGATCAACCCGTTCGACCACGGCGCGCTGCACACCGACATGTGGAAGACGGAAGGGCTCA
>JAFEEP010000091.1 GCA_018241045.1 Pseudomonadota bacterium
GATGCCCTCGTGCAGCGACGCATCGCCGAAGAGCACGACCGCGTCGCCTTCGATGGGCGCGCCCGTCGCCTTACCTTCTTTCGAGACGAGGATGGGACCGCGAAGGTGGGCCGCGACCGTGCGGAGACCGGGCGCGTGCTCGCGTTCGGCCTTGTCCAGTTTCGTGACGACGCCCGTGACCTCCGTGCCGTCGGAAAGAACGAGGTGGTTCACGGTGCGGGCCTCCAGCGCCTGCTCCAACCCGAAATCGCCGCCGCGCTTCCAGGCCAGCGTCGCCTCGAACTGGTCCAGCACCTCGAAGAGATGGTCGAAGTCCCGCGCCACGAAAAGCTGGGGCTGCATGGTCGTGATGTCGTATTCCGTGCCCACGCAGGCGAGCGAGAGCGGCAGCTTCCGCACGGCCTTGGTGAGGCAGTGCTCGGCTTCGCCGATGGAGCTGAGGAGTCCCGCGCCGTAGATCTTGGGAGAAGCGAGGTCGCCGATGAGGCCGTATTCCGCCGTCCACCAGTAGAGGCGGCTGGCCTTCGTGTTCTCGCTGGTGAAGCGCTTGGCCGCGCCCGCGGTCGTGAGGCGAGTTTCCGCCGCGCGCACCTGTTCGGGCGAGGCGGTGGGGTCCTCCTTCACGACGCTGAGGTTGCGGATGGCCTCGAAGACCTCCTGGTCCTCCAGCGAGGCGATGGCCTTGAACCCCACTTGTCCGCAGCGGCGCACATAGTCCGCGTAGCGCGCGCTGGCGAGGATGGGCGCGTGGCCCGCGCTCTCGTGCACGATGTCCGGCGCGGGCGTGTAGGCGATGTGGCTGTGGTCGCGGATGTCCTCGGCGATGGCCAGCACCTTCATCGTCTGCAGCTCCGTGAAGACCGCGGGCGGCAGGAAGCCGCGCACGGCCACGGCGCACCAGCCGAGCGCCTCCAGCTTCTCGTTCATCTCGTCCAGGCTGGGGATGCGCTCCAGGCCGATGCCGGTGGCCGCGAGCCCTTCGAGGTAGACCGGATGGGCCTTGTCCCGTAAATGGCCCGTGAGGCGGCGCAGGATGTGGCGCCACACGGCCTGGTCCCGCGGCGTGTAGGCGCCATAGTCCTGGGCCACCACGAAACGGCGGAGGTGGCTCGGGAGCTTGGCGATGGCGCGTTCGGTCGGGGTCATGTCGGCCTCGCATCCCAAGGTAGGGCGTGAAAGCCAATGACGGAATTCCAAAAATATCGGGTTGGATCGTCGTTTTACCGACGAGTCTTCAGATGCCGGGCCAGTCGCTTCAGGACCAGCTCCGCCGCCGGGGAGGCGCCTTCGGCCGGGAAGAGGGCCACGATCTCCACGGCCTGGGGTTCCCGCTCCATCAGCGGCGTCACACGAAGATCCTTGGGGAAGGCTCCGAGGCGCCGCAGATCGGGCGCGATGGCGCAGCCCTTGTAGGCCCGCAGCACGGCGAAGAGGTGGAGGAAGCTCTCCACCCGCGCGGCCTCCTTGGCCTGGATGCCCGCCGCCGCGAAGCGCGCGCTGTTGGCGCCGCCGTAGGGATCGTCCCGCAGCCAATCCACGAAGGGAACACCCGCGAGATCCGCCACCCGGAGTTTGGCCTTCTTCGGCAGCGGCGCGTCCGGCGCGGCGAGGACGACGAAAGGCAGGCGCAGCAGCGTGCGGTTCTCCACGCCGCGATGAGGCGGCAGCGGCGTGAAGCCGAGGGCGAGGTCCAATTGGTGGGTCTGCACCTGGCGAACCAACTCGAAGGCGCCGCCGAAGCTCACTTCCAGCTTGATGCGCTTCGACGCCAGCTCCGCCGCCAGGGGCGCGAGGAGGAAGTCCGAGAGCGTGGGGTTGAGGCCGAGGCGAAGGCTGGCCTCCGGCGAGGCAAGATCCCGCAGGCGACGCAGATTGAGCTGGTGCAGGGGACCTTCGGCCGCCTCGTAGAGCCGTTCGCCCCGCGTCGTGAGGCGCAGGCGCTTGCCCGCGGCCCGCTCCAGCAGCGGCTCGCCGCCGCCGAGGGAATCCTCCAAGGCCTTCAGATGCTCGCTCACGACCGAGCGCGCGACGCCGAGGTGCTGCGCCGCCGCCTCCAGCGACCCGGTTTCCACGGCCGCCGCGAAGGCTTCGAGCCATGTGAGGTGGCGGGGCAGCTTGCGGGTCATTTCACTGTTGAACCGCAAAGACGCGAAGGACGCAAAGGAAAAGACGCGGTTGTTGGAATACTTTTGAGTATGGCATTCCAGCACCTGCGACCCAGCGACTACCTGGCCATGCCCTGGAAGGATGGCGGCGGCGTGACGGAGCAGATCGCCATCGAACCGCCGGACGCCACGCTCGCGAGCGGCTTCCTGTGGCGCCTGAGCATGGCGCGGGTGGAGCGGTCGGGGCCGTTCTCGCGCTTCGACGGCTACGACCGCACCTTGTTGATGCTGGAGGGCGGCGGGCTCGACCTCGATTTCGGAGGCCACGGCGCGGTTCGGCTCGACGAGTCCTTCCGACCTTTCGCCTTCAGCGGCGATTGGGAGGCGAACGCGACGCTTCCGCGCGGCCCGGTGCGTGATCTCGGCGTCATCAGCGACCGCGCGCGCATCCGTCACGAGGTCCGGGTGCTGACCCTTGGCGCGGAGCCGGTTTCGATCCAAGCCGCGTCCCCGGCCTGGATCATCGCCCTGACCGGGCGTTGCGAACTTGAACCGCAGCGTGTGGAACTCGCACCCCTTGAAGCCGCGCGCTTGGAGGATGAAGCCTCTGAAGTGAAGGGCCTGTCTCCAGACGCGCGCTGCCTGCTCGTGCGCTTCGAACCGGTTGGGCGCAAAATGGCCTGATGCCCTCTTCCACGGACCACCCGCTCTGGGCGCCCTACCGCGACCTGCGCGCCGCGGGTCGGCGCGAATTCGGCGAGCGCGAGGTCTTCATCGCCGAGGGCCGCATCCTCGTCGAGGACTTGCTGGCGGCGGGCCGCGCGGGGCGGCTCATCGTGCATTCGGTGGCGACGACGCCCGCCCTCGCCGAGCAGCTCAGGCCCCAGCTTCCCGCCCACGCGGTGTTGCTCGTGGCGCCGGAAGAAGACCTGCACGCCCTCGCGGGCTTTCCGTTTCATCGCGGCGTGCTGGCCTGCGCCGAAGTGCCGGACACGCCGCCGGAGGATCAGCTCCTCGCCTGCGAGCGGCTGCTCGTCCTGCCGCGTCTGGATGACGCGGAGAACCTGGGCCTGTTGCTCCGAAGCGCCGCGGCGCTGGGCATGGACGGCGTGCTGCTGGGCAAGGGCCCCGACCTCTGGAGCCGACGCACGCTGCGCGTCTCCATGGGCGCGGCCTGGCGTCTGCCCGCCTGGCGCGCGGATGATCCGAGCGAGTTGCTCGCGCGCTGGCACGCGAAAGGCGGCGAGATCGTCGGCGCCGCGCTCGGCCCCGGCAGCGAGATGGCCCACGCCTGGATCCCCGCGAGGCGCTGCGCGCTCCTCCTCGGCCCCGAAGGCTCCGGCCTCGACCCCGCCTGGCTCCTGCGCTGCGACCGCCGCGTCGTCATCCCCATGGCCAACGCCGTGGACAGCCTCAATGTCGCCGCCGCCGGCGCGATCCTCATGTACCAGATGACGGGGCATCGGGAAGGGTGAGGAATTGGGTTGCGATTA
>JAFEEP010000092.1 GCA_018241045.1 Pseudomonadota bacterium
CCTCGGGCGCCGCGCAGGCGTATTTGGACCCGCCGCTGAGCCCAGACATGTTGACGCAGGCGGCCAGCGGCAAGAGCAGGGCCATGGCGCAGAGGCGCAGCGTTGTCGTGCTCATGGCCGTTTCCCCGTGCTGGCCGGCTTGGATGCGGACTTGGCGGCTTCGGCGAGCCGGGCCTCCAGCACCTGGCGGCCGACGTAGCCGTCGGTGCGCGTGCCGTCGGCCCAGATCAGCGTGGGTGTTCCCTGCACCCCGAGCCTGCGTGCCAGTTCGAGGTTGCGCGCGATCGGGTGCTCGCAGCTTGCAGTCGGCTGCTGCAGACTCGCGTCCGCTTGCAGCATCCATTGCCGCCAGGCGCGCTCGCGGTCGGCGGAGCACCAGATCGCGACCGGCCGGGCCTCGCCCTGGAAGGGCACGAGGAAGGTGTAGACAGTGACGTTGTCGATGCCAGCGAGCTCGGGCTCCAGCTGCTTGCAGTAGATGCAGTTCGGATCGCTGAAGACCGCGACCTTGCGCTGGCCATTGCCGCGCACGGTCTTGATCGCGTCGTTCAGCGGCAACTGGTCGATCGAGACGGGTGCTGCCGACGTCGACTCCGACTGGAGTTGAGCACCTTGGGCAGCGCTGCGCTGTGCGATCCTGGGGCCCGTGATGTCGCGCATGCTGGCCGTGTCGAAGAGGCGGCCGAACACGAAGAAGCGCGGGTTGGCGGCCGTGACGTAGGCCACGTTGCCGTTCATCCAGACCTCGTAGAGGCCCTCGACCTCGGTGCGTGCCACCTCGGTGAACTGGGTGCCGGGATGGGCCATGCGCAGCGCGCCGAGCAGGCGGGTTTCGTCGGGCGTCGTGGCTTGGCCGGGGGTGGCGGCGGCCAGCAGCACCGCGCACAGCGCCGCAGGGAGAAGCCTTGCGGCGAAACGAGGGCGCCGCGCGCGCACGGGGTCAGTAGTTGCCATCATCGGTGGCCTCCAGGTAGCGGGTTTCGGGGGAAGGGGAGCGGCGGGTGGCCTGCCCGGCCATGGCGGTCATCGGCACGTCGATGCGCACGCCCTTGGTGATCACCACGTCGATCTGCCGGCCGGCGTCGACCTCGATGACCGGAAAGGTGTTCTCGGCCAGCTTGATGTAGTACTGGGCCAGGCGGTCCAGGGCCTTACCCACGCCTTGCCCGAGGCCCGCCCGGTAGGCGTCGGCATTGCCGTCCGCGCTCGCGATGGTCCCGAGGGCCGAGGTGCTGTAGGTGGTGTTGGCGGTAGACAGACCCTGCCCGATGCCGCTGACCACCCCGGCCAGGAGCGCATTCGCCAGCATCTGCCCCTGTTTGGTCACCAGCCTGCCGCGCATCCCGACTTTGCCGTCCTCGCCGTAGACGCTGCCCTGGATGCGCACTTCGAGCGTCGCGCCGTCGGCGCGCACGCACGACAGGTTCTCGGTGCGCAGGTAGGCGCGCTCGGAGCTGATATCGCCGTAGCCGGCCGCGATGATGAAGCACTCGCGGTACTCGCCGCGGAACTGGTTGGGCAGGACGCTGTTGTCGGAGAGCCGGATCAGCACCGGGTGCGGATTCGATTGCGACTGCCCGCCAGTGGGGGCGTCCAGGCCGCCGAGCAGGATGCCGCGCGTGAAGCTGACGGGCAGGAAGGTCGAGACCGTCTTGGGCGTGGTGGCCGACGCAGGTGGGCCGTCCCGCGCGGCGGTGCCATCGCCACCGGCGGGCGGGCGGGCGCGCTCTGCCAGTGTTATCCGGGAGATCACGGGCGTCGGCGGTGCTGGCGGTGCGGGCGGCTGCAGGTGGGGCGGTCCGGCCGGTATCGCACCCAAGCCGCTGGCGGTGGGCGGCGGCGCTGGCGGCAGGCTGGCCGCGGGCGGCATGGCCGTGGGGCTCGGGTCCGGGGCTGTGGGGGTCGGTGGCGGCGGTGCGGCGGGCTTCGGCGCGGCTGCCTGCTGGCTCGCGGTCAGGCGTTGCTCCAGTTCGGCGAAACGCTGCATCGTTCTTCCCTCGAAGGCCTGCCGCTCCTTGTTGAGCCGGCTCTGTTCCTCGCGCTCGGTTTCGTACTGGGCCAGCTTTCGGCCCGCGGTACCGACCCACTGGTCCACCGGATTCACCTGGCCGCCGGGCGGCAGGACGCCGATGTTGGTGACGTCGCCGGGCTGCGTTGGGGCGGCCCGCCCGTGCGGCTGGTGGTTCGTGGCGGAGAAGCTGAAGATCAGCCACAGCAGGCCGATGCCGCCGCCCAGGATGGCGGCCAGCAGGGCGTACTGACGCTGGCGCGGCGAGAGGCGATCCAGCAGCCCGCGCACGGCATAGCCGGGCGGGCGCCCGCCCGGTGGCATGGAGGGCGTGCTCATCGCGTGCCTCCCCGCCGGATCACGTAGATGCTGGTGGTCTCGCCCGGACGCAGGTTGTGGTGCTCGATCGCGATACCGGCGACCGCGCCGCCGGCACGGCTGTCCGGACGGTCGAACTCCTGCTCGGCGAGCACCATCGGGGCCGTGCCGACGTTCTGCAGCGTGTATTTTTCGCCGGTGAGTCCGCGGCCCTCGTACAGGCGCAGCAGCGTGAAGCGCGCCTCGGCCCAAAGCTGGATGGAACGCGATGTTTCTTCGACCCGGACATCCGGCGGCACGCGATCCGAGGCCATCGCCACCAGCAGCGCCTTCATCGTGCGCACATGGCTGGGGGCCGGGCCGGAGGGCGCCGCGTCGGGCGTGGCCGGGCGTAGCGCGCGCGGCGTCTTGTCGCGGATGACGATGGTGTCGGCCGGCGTGTCGGAGCGCCGCAGCAGCAGCGTGTAGGTGGCGCTGGCCGAAGACACGAAAAGGTTGATCGGCCGCGTTGCATCGCCGACCGGGCGGATGTAGACCTCGCCCTTGTCGCGGTCGCACTCGACGATGACGTCGCCGGCCGGGTTGACCGCGGGGGACGTCAGGGCGGCCGGCGTGGCCGGGCCGGGCGTGGTGGAGGGCACCCCGGGGGATGCCGCAGCGGCCGGCAAGGGGGAGCCGCCGCAATGGCTCGAATAGATGTTGCCGAACACGTCCGTGATCGGCGTGCCCTCGATGCGGATGCGCGTGGGCTCTTTCAGGGAAGCGATGGCCTC
>JAFEEP010000093.1 GCA_018241045.1 Pseudomonadota bacterium
CGGCAACCTTGCCCATGCGCTCAAAACCCCGCTGACCGTGGTGATGAATGCCGCGACCGCCAAGGCGCCCGACCTGTCCGATACCGTGATCCGCGAGGCGGCAGTGATGCGCCGCCAGGTCGACCACCACCTTGCCCGCGCCCGCGCCGTTGGCCGCCGCGCGGTGGGCCAGGCCCGCGCCACGGTGGGCGACAGCGTCGAAGCGGTGCTGCGCGCCGTGACCGTGCTTTACGACAAGACGCGCTTCGACCTCGACGGCGACCGCGAGGCGCAGGTTGCGATCGAGCGGCAGGACCTCGACGAGATCCTTGGCAACCTGATCGAGAACGCAGCAAAATATGGCGGCGGCAGCGTCTTTGTCACGATCGACCCGGTCAAGGACGCGCATTTCTGCGAGATCTGGATCGAGGACGACGGCATGGGCATCCCCGAAGAGGAACGCGTCCGCATCTTCGATCGCGGCGCGCGGCTCGATACCGGCAAGCCCGGCACCGGCCTCGGCCTCGCCATCGTCCGCGACGTCGCCGAGATCTACGGCGGATCGGTCGAACTGGACGAAAGCGAGGACTTGGGCGGGTTGCTGGTCAAGCTGCGCCTGCCGCGGGCGGGGAAGTAGCGCCTACTGGCGGTTCTGCTTCGCCAGTTGCGCCTCGGTAACGCCAAGCAGCCTGGCCAGCCGCGCACGTTCGTCCTTCGACAGATCCTTGTACTGGCGCGGCTTGGGGAAGGGTTTTGCAGCGGTTTCCATCGTCTTCAGCATCGCGGGCATCTGCTTCATCAGCTCGGGCATGGCCTTCTGCATCTGTTCCATCACCGCCGGGTCCATGAACAGGATCATTGAATCCCGCGCATATGCCTGGCCTGAGGGCGTATCGAAGAAGCGGTTGAAATCGGCCATCTGATCGGCGGTGTAGTGATGGGCGTAGGCCTGGGTCAGGCCCTCGCGCATTGCCGGTTCGAAGGTGGTCATCAGTTTGCCCATCTCTCCGCTCATCGCGTCCATCATCGCGTTCATCCGCGGTTTGTAGGCGGGGTCGTAGATTTCCATGATCTGATTGAGGGTGCCATCGCCCAGCTTGGCGATCTCGTCCTCCTTCGTCCCGGCGATGACAGCGATCTGACGCAGCGGCATATTGCCCGCGCCATCGACCGCAGCCTTCATGATCGCCTGGAACGAGCCGTCCATAATCCGGCCATAGGTCCCGGTTGGGAAGATATGGTCGACCACCGCCCTCGCGACGGCAAGTCGCGCCGGATCGATCGGCGCGGGCGCTTGAGCAGCCGGCGCGGTGGCATCCTCGGCCAGCGCGGGCTGGGCGGGCGCGACCAGGAGAATGGTGGCCGCGGCGAACGATTTCAACATGGCGCATGGCTCCGATTGGTGATGTCTAGCCAATGAATAACTGGCGTTTAGCGATTGTTCAAAGAAACTTGCGGTGGCGCGACGGTCTGCACGTAAACGGCGGAACTGTTCCGCGGCTGACCATCCGTCCCTCGCGGAAGGCGGGCCGTCGCGTTGTGTCAGGTTCATGCAACCGCAACAGCCTCATCCGGGTTTTGGCTGCAGCGTCGTTCGTTCGATTGACGCGCACAGGAGAAATGCGATGAACAAGACCCTTACCACGACAATCGCCAGCCTTGTCGCGCTAGGCAGCGTGGCGGGCGCAATTCCGGCTCAGGCGCAGGACCGCTGGCGTGACAGCGACCGCAACGGCGCTCCCGATCGCTCCGACCGGAATCACGATCGCGATCATCATGGCCGCAGGGACCAGTGGAACCGGCACGACCAGGCGCACCGAGAATGGCGCGACAACCGCGGCAATCGCTGGCGCTATTATGGCAGCAGCTATGGCTATGACGGGTATCGAGGCAACTGGCGCACCGGTCAGCGCTATCCTTATTGGCGCGACAACCGCTACGTCATCAGCAACTATGGCTACTATGGCCTGCCGGCGCCCCGTCCGGGGTATCGCTACTATCGCGATCGCAACGGCGATATCGTCATGGTCGCGATCGCCAGCGGGATCATCGGCCTGATCGTGGGCAGCGCGATCGCGCGCTAAGGTCTCGCCATTATCCCTTGCCCCTTCCTTCTCGTGGAGGGAGGGGCACTATTTTGAGCCCGCTGCCTGTTCGTGGTGGCGGATTACTTCCTGGATGATGAAGCGCAGGAACTTCTCCGAGAACTCGGGATCTAGTTGGGCTTCGACCGCCAGCTTGCGCAAGCGCCCGATCTGGCGCTCCTCGCGCCCCGGGTCCGAGGCGGGAAGGGCGTGCTCGGCCTTGTAGGCACCCACCGCTTTGGTGATGCGGAACCGTTCCGCCAGGATGTGGATCAGCGCGGCATCGATGTTGTCGATGCTGGCGCGGTAACCGGCCAGCGTGGCATCTGGGATCGGGTCGGGAAAGGGCTCGGACATAAAAGGCGCGCTAGCATGACTTTTTGCGCAAGGCTATTGCCCGCTTTGCGCTTGCCTTGTCCCGCCCGCGCGGGCAAGGCGACAGGCCTATGAGCGCCGAAGTGATCCCCCTGCGGCCGCGTGAAGCCGCGCCCTCGCTTGGCCCGATGATGGCACTGACCGCGCCGGGCATGAACGCCGTCAACGCGGTGATCCTCGAACGGATGCAGAGCGAGATTCCGCTGATTCCCGCGCTGGCCGGCCACCTGATCGCGGGTGGAGGCAAGCGAATGCGCCCGATGCTGACGCTCGCCGGGGCGGCGCTGTGCGACTATCACGGCACC
>JAFEEP010000094.1 GCA_018241045.1 Pseudomonadota bacterium
CGCTGCGGATCGATGCGTTGGGCGGGGCCAAGCTGAAAGGCACGGTCGAACGGATCGCCCCTGCCGCCGGAAGCGAGTTCAGCGTGATCAAGCCCGACACGGGTTCGGGAAACTTCGTCAAGGTGCCGCAGCGGATCGCGGTGCGGATCAGCATCAACCCCGGACAGGACCTCGCCAAGCGGCTGGGGCCGGGTATGTCCGTCGAGGCGACGGTCGATACGGACAACGCCCGGTGAAACGCGCCGTCATCCTTGCCACCCTGCTCGCGGGTGCCTGCGCGCCCGCGCTGGCGCCGCGCCCGGCGGGTGCGCTCGTCACCCCGCCCGCTGAATGGCGGACGAACACGGCAGCGCAGGGCGCGATCGACGCCCAATGGTGGGCCCGCTTCGGCGATCCCGTGCTGTCAGCACTGGTCGAACGGGCTCGGGCCAACAACACGGACCTGGGCATTGCCGCGGCGCGGGTCGCCGAAGCCAGAGGACAGGAAGCCGTCGCCCGATCGCTGCTGATGCCCACACTATCGGCCAGTGCGCCGGGCAGCGAGGCGCGCAGCGTCAACGCCTTTGGCCGACCGAGCGAAAGCCTCTCCGCCCAGCCGGTATTTCAGGCCGCCTATGAGGTCGATCTGTTCGGCGCGAATGCAGCGCGGGTCGATGCCGCGCGCAGCGGTCTTGCCGCGGTCGAGGCAGCACGCGAATCCGCCACGCTTTCGGTCAGCGCCGCAACGGCGAGCAGCTATGTCACCCTGCTGGCGCTCGATGCGCGACGCACATTGCTGCAGGCGACGCTGTTGTCGCGCAGCGAGGCCCTGCGGATCGCCCACGACCGCGCCAGGGCTGGCTACACCTCGCAGCTCGAGTACCAGCAGGCCGAGGCCGAATATCGCTCCGCCGAACAGCAGATCCCGGCGATCGAGGCCGCGATCGCCCGGCAGGAGAACGCCCTGTCGCTGCTGACCGGGGAGATGCCTCACGCGATCGCGCGTGGCGAATCCTTCGACCAGCTCGCCACCCCCGTTGTCCCGGCAGTGCTGCCTTCGGAGCTGGTCCGCCGCCGCCCCGACATCGCGCAAAGCGAGTATGCCCTCGCCGCGAGCGATGCCAACCTGCGGGTGGCGCGGGCGCAATTCCTCCCGCAAGTGAAGCTTGGCGCCTCGGCGGGCGCGGTGTTTTCATCGCTGTTGCCCGATCCGATCACGATCTGGTCGCTGGGCGGCAGCGTACTCGCCCCGCTGTTCCAGGGCGGGCGACTGACGGGCCAGTTCAACGCCGCCACCGCTCAGCGTGATCAGGCGGCCTATGCCTACCGCAAGACCGTGCTGACCGCCTTCCGCGAGGTCGAGGACCAGCTTGCGATGATCGACCGGCTCGACGTGCAGGAGCGTTCGCTGCTCGCCCAGCGCACCGCAGTCGCCGAAGTGCTGCGCCATGCCACCAATCGCTATCGCGCGGGCTATTCGCCCTATCTCGAACAGATCGACGCGCAGCGCGCGCTGCTTGGCGTCGACCTTGCCTTGATCCAGTTGCGCACCGACAAGCTCACGGCGCGCGTCGCACTCTATCAGACGCTGGGCGGCGGGCCCGTCCCGTCGGTGCCAAACCGATAAGGCCGACAATCATTGGCAAGGTGATCGATCAGCGCCCGGATCGAGGGCAGCAGCCCGCGCCTTGAGGGAAACACCGCGTAAACCGGGTCGTTGGGCGAATCCCACTGCGGCAGCAGCCTTACCAGATCACCGCGCGCGATATCGTCCTGGATCATCAGATTGGGCATCTGCACCACCCCGACTCCGGCGAGTGCGGCGGCGCGCAAGGCCGACAGGTCGTTGGTCAACAAGCGCGCGGTGGCGGGGATCGTTGCGGTCGAGCCATCGTTGTGGACCAGCGCCCATTCGGTCGCGCCCGCACCATTGGCGTGGTGGCTCAACCCGATCGCGGGCATCCCGGCAAGATCGGACGGCGTCGTCGGTTCTGCCCGCCCCGCCAGAATCGCCGGTGACGCAACCAGGCACTGGCTGACCTCACCCAGCTTGCGCATCACCAGACTGGCTGAATCGAGCTCCGGTTCGCCCGCGCGGATCATCACGTCGAAGCCCTCGCGGATCAGGTCGACCGGCCGGTTGTAGGCCTTGAGCTGGATCTGGACCTTGGGACTGACCGCCAGGAACTCTGCCATCGCCGCCCCGAAGCGGTAGGCAACCAGCCCCGGAGGGCAGGCGATACGGATCAGCCCGGCCGGTTCGGAGCGGATCGATTCGATGACTTCCTGCGCCGCGTCAGCCTCGACCAGCATGGCCTGGCAATGCTGGTAGTAGGATTGGCCAATGTCGGTGACCGAGAACTTGCGGGTCGAGCGCTGGATCAGCCGGACGCCCAGGCGATCCTCGAGTTGGGCGATCCGGCGGCTCAATTTGGACTTCTGCAGCCCGAGCGCCCGCGCCGCCGGAGCGAAGCCCTGATGCTCGACCACTTTGACCAGGTAGGCGAGGTCGTTCAGGTCGTTCATCGTTGCATGAATAGGACACAGAGTCCGGGACGACAATCTACCGGCCCCATCGTTCCGCCCCCATTGTCTCTC
>JAFEEP010000095.1 GCA_018241045.1 Pseudomonadota bacterium
GACCAGCAGATCCCGCGCGAGGCCGCCCGCGTCGGCGAGCGCGTCCGCGCCTGGATCATGAAGGTCGAGCGGCAGAACCGCGGCCCGCAGATCTTCCTCAGCCGCGCGCATCCCGAGTTCATGAAGAAGCTCTTCGCGCAGGAAGTGCCCGAGATCTACGACGGCGTGATCGAGATCAAGGCCGCCGCCCGCGATCCGGGCAGCCGCGCCAAGATCGGCGTCATCAGCCGCGACTCGTCGATCGACCCGGTCGGCGCCTGCGTCGGCATGAAGGGCAGCCGCGTCCAGGCCGTCGTCCAGGAGCTGCAAGGCGAGAAGATCGACATCATCCCGTGGAGCGAGGACACCGCGACCTTCGTGGTCAACGCGCTCCAGCCCGCCACCGTCAGCCGCGTGGTGATCGACGAGGAAGAAAGCCGGATCGAGGTGGTCGTCCCCGACGATCAGCTTTCGCTCGCGATCGGCCGCCGCGGCCAGAACGTCCGCCTCGCCAGCCAGCTCACCGGCTCGCAGATCGACATCATGACCGAGGCGGAAAGCTCGGAGAAGCGCCAGAAGGAGTTCGCCGAGCGCTCGAAGATGTTCGAGGAGGAACTCGACGTCGACGAAACGCTGTCGCAGCTTCTGGTTGCCGAAGGCTTCAGCGAGCTGGAGGAAGTCGCCTATATCGAGGTCGCCGAACTGGCGACGATCGAGGGCTTCGACGAGGAACTGGCCGAAGAACTGCAGAGCCGCGCACAGGAAGCACTCGACCGGCGCGAGGAAGCGAGCCGCGAGGAACGCCGCACCCTGGGCGTTGACGATGCTCTGGCCGAAATCCCGCACCTGACCGAGGCCATGCTGGTCACCCTGGGCAAGGCCGGGATCAAGACGCTCGACGATCTGGCCGATCTGGCCACCGACGAACTGATCGCCAAGAAGCGCACCGAGCAGCGCCGCCGCGACAATTCGCCTGCACCGCGACCCGCGCCGCGCCGCAACGAGCGCGCTGAGGACAAGGGCGGCGTGCTTGGCGACTATGGCCTGAACGAAGAGCAGGGCAACGAGATCATCATGGCCGCCCGCGCCCACTGGTTCGACGACGAGCCGGCCGATTCCGGGGAGGCCGCCGATGCGGATTCCTCACAATGAGCGCCTAGGCTCCGACATCACTGACGGCCAGCCGGAAAGGACCTGCATCCTTTCCGGGGAGCAGGCCGTGCGCGACGACCTGATCCGTCTGGCGATTTCGCCGGACGGCGTGGTCCTGCCCGATGCCCTGGCCCGCGCGCCGGGGCGCGGGGCGTGGATCGGCGTTTCGCGCGCGGATCTTGAAAAAGCGCAGGCCAAGGGCAAATTGAAGGGAGCGCTGGCCCGCGCCCACAAGGGCGCGGCGCTGACCATTCCCGATGACCTGCCCGAACGGATCGAGGTGGCGCTGACCCGCGCCTTCACCGACAGGTTGGGGCTGGAGATGAAGAGCGGCAAGCTGCTGGTCGGCTCTGATCGCATCGCCGAGAACGCGCGGATGGGCAAGGTCGCCTGGCTGGCCCATGCCGCCGATGCGGGCGAAGATGGCTCGCGCAAGCTCGACCAGGCATGGCGCGTTGGCGAGGAGGCCGAAGGAACGGGCATGGCGGGGGTAACCTTGCCTCTGGACCGGACCACGCTGTCTGTGGCATTGGGCCGCGACAACGTCGTCCACCTGGCGCTGACCGATTGGCACGCGGCGCAAAGGCTGGCCGTTCCCCTGCAGCGCCTGCTGCGCTTCCTGGGGCAGGGCGAGAAGACCGGACAGGACAATGGCGAAGGCCCGGCACAGGCTGCCGGCGCCAGCGCCTGACGACGATTTTGATTGAAGGACCTATCGAAGCAATGAGCGACACCGACAACAAACCGACGCTGGGCAGGAAGCCCCTGGGGCTGAAGCGTTCGGTCGAAGCGGGCGAGGTCAAGCAGACCTTCAGCCACGGCCGCACCAACAAGGTGGTGGTCGAGGTCAAGCGCCGCAAGCTGATCGGCAAGCCCGGTGCGCCCGAAGTGGCCGCGCCGCCGCCTCCGCCTGCGCCTGCCGCGCCCGCCCCGGTCGCCGCCGCGCCCAAGCCTGCCGCGCCGCGTCCCGCCGCGTCGAACGAGACCCCGCAGGAGCGTGTCGCCCGGCTCCAGCGCGAGGCTGAGGAAGCGCGCCTGGCCATGCTCGCCGAGCAGACCGAGCGCGAAACCGAGGAGCGCGCCCGCGCGCTTGAGGAAGAGCGCCGCCGTGCCGAGGAAAACCGCAAGGCCGAAGCCGAGGCTGCCGCCGCTCCGGCACCTGCACCCGCGGCCGAACCCGAGGCTGTGGTCGAAGCGGCCGAGCCTCCCAGCGAGCCCGAGACGGCTGGTGAGGCCCGCGCCGCCACGCCCGCGCCCGCGCCGCGTCGCTTCACGCCGGTCGCCCCGGTCAAGCGCCCCGAACCGGCTGCGCCGGTGGCGAAGAAGCCCGCCCATCCGCGCGACAAGGGTGGCGATCAGCGCCGCCACGCCGGCAAGCTGACCGTCAGCCGTGCGCTCAACGAGGACGAGGGTGCCCGCGCCCGCTCGCTCGCCGCGCTCAAGCGCGCCCGCGAGAAGGAACGCCGCGCCCACTTCGCCGGGCAGAGCCAGCCGCGCGAGAAGCAGGTCCGCGAAGTGGTGGTGCCGGAGGCGATCACCGTTCAGGAACTGGCCAACCGCATGGCCGAAAAGGGCGCCGACCTCGTCAAGGCGCTGTTCAAGATGGGCATGATGGTCACCGTCAACCAGACGATCGACCAGGATACCGCTGAACTGCTGGTCGAAGAATTCGGCCATACCATCAACCGCGTCAGCGAAAGCGATGTCGATATCGACACCGCCGAGGACGTCGATGCCCCCGAATCGTTGAAGCCGCGTCCGCCGGTCGTCACGATCATGGGCCATGTCGATCACGGCAAGACCAGCCTGCTTGACGCACTGCGCGGCACCGATGTGGTGCGCGGCGAGGCGGGCGGGATCACCCAGCACATCGGCGCGTACCAGATCAAGACGAAGAAGGGCGATCTGATCACCTTCCTCGACACGCCTGGCCACGAAGCCTTCACCGAAATGCGCCAGCGCGGCGCCAACGTGACCGATATCGTGATCCTGGTGGTCGCCGGCGACGACGGGCTGATGCCCCAGACGATCGAGGCGATCAACCACACCAAGGCTGCAGGCGTCCCGATGATCGTGGCGATCACCAAGTCGGACCGCCCTGAATACAACCCGCAGAAGATCCGCGAGCGCCTGCTCGAACACGAGATCATCGTCGAGGCGATGTCGGGCGAAGTCCAGGACGTCGAGGTTTCGGCCAAGACCAAGGCCGGGCTTGACGAACTGATCGAGAAGATCCTGCTCCAGGCCGAACTGATGGACCTCAAGGCCAACCCCGACCGCTCTGCCGAGGCGA
>JAFEEP010000096.1 GCA_018241045.1 Pseudomonadota bacterium
GCCCATGATCTGATCACCAGTCCGGCCTACGTCGTGATTAAGGCTGCCGATCACTTCCACACCAAGACCACCCGACCGAACGAGATGTGGCAGACCGACTTCACCTACTTCAAGATCATCGGATGGGGCTGGATGTACCTCTCGACTGTGCTCGACGACTTCTCGCGCTACATCATCGCCTGGAGGCTATGCACCAACATGCGGGCCGAGGATGTGACCGACACACTCGATCTGGCGCTGGCGGCATCGGGCTGTGACCAGGCCACGGTGCTGCACAAACCCCGCCTGCTCAGCGATAATGGTCCCAGCTACATCGCCGACGAACTGGCGGAATACATCGAGGCCCGGAAGATGAGCCATGTGCGCGGCGCCCCGCTGCACCCGCAAACCCAGGGCAAGATCGAGCGCTGGCACCAGACCTTGAAGAACCGCATCCTGCTGGAAAACTACTTCCTGCCCGGCGACCTCGAGGCCCAGATCGAAGCCTTCGTCGAGCACTACAACCACCAGCGTTACCACGAGAGCCTGAAAAACGTGACGCCCGCCGACGCCTACTTCGGCAGGGCACCAGCCATCATCAAGCAGCGCGAAAGGATCAAGCGACAGACCATCGAACATCGGCGCTTGCAACACCGCAAGCTCGCCGCCTAACATCAACCCCCAGACGAGGCCCGCACTCCGCTAATCTACGCCGCCAGTTGTGCCAAATGTTCTGACGACGGACACTCAAGAGCTGGGCGCCGCTCTTGGAAGACCCCGGCAATACCTGTCGCCGAACATCTTTTCGGTTTACGGCCGCCTGTCGGTCCCGACCGCGGACAGCTTCGGCAAGGTCAGCCTGTTCGTCAGCTATGCCTGGACGGACAAGCAGGAAACCGCTCCGGGTTCGCTGCAGGAGTTCAAGGGCACCTCGAACGTGTGGGAACCGGGCGTCCGCCTGCCGTCCTACGGTCTGATCTCGGCCTCGCTGGACTGGAAGAACGTGCTGGGCACCAGCCTGGACGCGTCGGTCTTCGGGACCAACCTGACCAACAAGCAGTACGTGATCTCGAACTCCGGCGTGTTCAACTCGGTTGGCGCGCAGGGCAACATCTTTGGCGAACCGCGCATGTACGGTCTGCGCCTGAAGTACAACTTCGGGAACTGATCGGCCTGATCGCCAACACCTGAAAGAAGGGGGCGGGCTTCGCGGCCCGCCCCCGACTTGTGTAAAATCCCGCAGAAATGCGTTCTGGCAATACAGGGCAAGGCCCCTGCCTCGCCTCCATCGAACCGGCCGGAGCCTGTCAATCCGAGGCGAGCGCTCTCCGCTGGTCACACGCCCATTCCCCGCGCCGCACCTCAGATCATGAGGTCAAGCATTCGCCCCAACTGATCGTGAAGATCGGACGCAGCGGCCTCTCGCTGGACGTGGCCCCGAATGAGGCGCCCGGCCATTCGGCCTCTTCGTCAAGCCCGGTGCGAGCGGCTTCATGGACTTCGGTTCGCCCCACGCGCCGCCCTGTCCCCGCACCTACACGGAGCGATCCGTCAGGCGCCTTGTTTGGCTTCAATTCGGGCGAGGCTGATCGCAAAGCCGCAGCGCGGGCCTGTATCGAGATTGAACTCCTGATAGCGTTGGAACAGGCCGCCGAGATGTTCGTCGATCTCGGCCTGCGTATAATCAAGGGCGTGCACGCTGTTGTAGCCATGGCGCACGGCTCGCTCCATCGCGAGTTCGCCATCGGAAACATTGAAATACACATTCATCACGCCTTCGCCGTGGGTCGCAAGGAAGGCCGATACCGCGCTGGTGCCTTCCCGGCCCGGAAGCGGCGCGCACAACTCGATCCCGGCATCCCATGCGATCGACACGGCAATGCCGAACGGTTCGCCGGTCCAGTGCGCATCCAGGAACGTGGCGCCGAGCAGGTCGTGGTATTTCTGCTTGGCGCTTTCCAGATCGTGCACGGCGATCAGGATGCGATTGACTCCGTTGACGGCCATAAGTCCCTCCCCTGTTGAACATCGAAGATCGATATGCGCGGGACAAGGCGCGCCGGCAGGCGAATGGCCGCCAGCGCGCCCTGTGAGCCGTGTTACAGCGTGCGCGCCAGCTCTGCGGCGCCTCTCATGGCCCCTTCGATATAGCCCACGCCCCCGGCATCCCCGACCGCCTGCGGGGCAAAGCCTGCAGCCTGGAGCCTTTCGGCAAGGCGCAGGTCCGCGCCGGCACCGCGCGCCAGGATGACGTGGTCCGCCGGAAAGGCGATCCGCTGGCCATCCGCCCGGGTGGCGTGAACGGCGGCCTTGTCGATCGCAAAGTCGCTGGCCGCCGGTTCGAAATGCACGCCGGCTTCGCGCAGATCGTCGAGCACACGCCAGCGGCGGACAATCTGCAGGCCGCGCCCGAACTTGGGCGCATCATCGAGAATGGTGATCTTGCGCCCGCGATGCGCCAGGAATTCCGCCAGTTCCAGGCCAACCAGATCACCGCCGATGATAACGATGCGTTCGCCCAGCGGCATCCAGGCCTTGCTGGCCTCGCGGACCACGGCGGGTTGGCTCGTGGCGCCAGTCATGGCCCCCGCCTTGGCAAGCGCACGGTCCGCCCTGCCCAGCTTCGTCCGTCCGGGCAGGGCCTTTTCGCCCAGCATCAGGCGCCGCAGATCATCGCCATTGAGGACATGCGCCAGATCGTCGCCGGGCACGCCGTAGAGATCCCGGCGGGCGCCGGTTGCCACGACCACCGCGTCGGCGCCGATGGACTGGAGCAGTTCCGGGCTGGCTTCCTCGCCCAGTCGGACATCGACATCCGATTGCCCGATTTCGCGGACAAGCCAGTCCAGCAGCCGCTCGTTGGGTTCATAGGCGATGGCGGCGAAGCGCAGGGTGCCGCCCAGCACCCGGCTGCGTTCGATCAGCGTCACGCGGTGTCCGCGCAGGGCCAGCCGGCGCGCGGTTTCCATCCCGGCCGGCCCGCCGCCGACGACGGCGATGTGGCGCTTTTCGGCCGCCGGGGCCAGCCAGTCCTCCCCTTCGAAGGCGGTTTCCGGGTTCACCGCGCACCGCACCGAGCCGCCGTAGTAAATCGCGCTGATGCAGGTGTAGCAATAGATGCACGGCAGGATCGCGCCCGGCTCGCCCCTGCCGATCTTCGCCGGGAGCGACGGATCGGCCAGCAGCTTGCGCCCCATGCCCAGGAAATCGCCCTCGCCCCGACCGATGACCGCATCGGCCAGTTCAGGTTCGATCCGGCCCGAAAAGATTACCGGGATCGAGACCGCCGCCTTGATCGCGGCGGCCTTGGGCAGGTTCAAACCGGGGGTTTGCGGGGTGTGCGAGGCAGAGTGCAGCGTGCCCCGCGCGGGCTCGTGGTTGGCCGTGACGGTGATCGCGTGCGCCCCCGCCGCCTCGGCCAGCCGGGCGGTTTCGAGGGCGTGCTCGAGGCGGATGCCGCCCGCGCGTTCGTATTCCTCGGTGTCGATCTTGCACCACACCGCGACATCGGGTCCGGCTCCGTCGCGCACGGCCGCGATGATCTCCACCAGCAACCGCGCGCGGTTGGCGACGCTGCCGCCGTATTCATCGTCGCGCCGGTTGGTGGCAGGCGAAAGGAACGACGAGATGATATAGCCGTGTCCGGCGTGGATCTCGATCCCGTCCACCCCGGCGCGCCGGGCGCGAGCGGCCGCGGCCCGGAACATTTCGACCAGATCCGCGATATCGGCCCGCGTCATCACCTTGTAGTGGACATCGCGCAGCTGGAAGAATGGGGCAACCGCGGCCTCTTCCTCCAGAAACCCCTCCAACATGTCGCCATCGACGGGCACCGGGAGCGATGGCGTCCAGGCCGGGCGACCGGCCAGCATGTCCTCCATCCCGACGAGCCCGCCGAAATGGAGCTGGACGGCAAATCGCGCCCCGTGCTGCTGAACGGCCCGCGCCGTTTCGGCGATCCCGGCGATGTGCCGGTCCTCCGAAAGCGCCGGCTGGCCCTTCATATTGCTGCCGATCGGCCATCCGACGCCAACCACGCCCAGCGTGACCAGACCGACCCCGCCTTCGGCCTGCCGCCGGTTGAACGCCAGCGAGCGGGGGCCGCAGGTGCCGTCGTCCTCGGCAAGCCCAGTCCCCATGGCCGTAAGCAGCATGCGATTGCGCAAGGTCATCGGCCCGATGCGGCCGGCAGACAGGAGATGCTCGAACTGCTTCGCCATGATCAGAACCCCACGCGCAGATCGATGCCATAGGTGCGCGGCTGGGCATATCCGACCGTCCCGAACCCCAACGATCCGAAATCGACCGCGCCCAGCAGATAGTCCTCGTTGGTGAGGTTGCGGACCCAGCCGGACAATTGCGCCTTCCCGCCGCCCAGCTGCATGTCGGCCAGCGTAACCCGGGCATCGAGGAGACCAACCGGCCCGTCCGAGAGGACTTCGTTGAACGGATTGAGGGTCGTGGTCGAATGGAAATAGGTCCGGCTGCGATAGGAATAGTCCAGCCGGGCCGACAGGTTGCCGATCCCCACACTGCCGAAGCGGTATTCCGCGCCGACATTGGCCGTGGTTCCGGCCGAATAGATGAACCGGGCCGTCTTCGCGATATCGACCAGCTCATCGGTGGCGGGATCGCGGATAATGAAGCTCTTGTACTTGCGATCGACGTAGCCGAAATTGCCGTTGATCGTCAGATGCTCGCCCAGCAGCGCGGTCCACTCTGCCTCGACGCCGTTGTATTCGGCCTTGCCCGCATTGACGGTGATCCCCGCCGAGCCGCCCGATCCCGCCAGGAACTGGCCAACCTGCACATCGCGGTGATCGGCATGGAACGCCGTCAGGTTGAGCCGCAGGTGGCGATCGAACCATTCGCCCTTGAGGCCGATCTCGTAGGAGGTCAGGTTCTCCGGCTGGAAGCCCTCGTTCTGCGAGCGGGCGTTGAAGCCGCCGGCCTTGTAGCCGGTGGCAACGCGCGCATAGGTCATGAGATCGTCGTTCCAGCGGTAGTCGAGCGTGGCCGCCCAGTTGAGCTTCCCGAACGAACGATCGAGATCGCGGACATAAGGCTCCTTCTGGCGCAGGTGCCGGTCGTCCCAGGTGTAGCGCAGGCCGCCGGTGGCACTCAGCCGGTCGTTCAGGCGGACCGTGGCCTGCCCGAACAAGGCCTTGGACTGCGACTTGAAGCGATAGTCGAAGTTGCTGGCGAGATTCACCCCGTAGGAGTTCACGAACACCCCCGGCGCCGCCTCGATCGGATCGGCGGAGGGCAGGATGTAGGTCAGGTAAGTCGGGTTCTGCTCGTGGGCCGTTTCATGGAAATAGAAGCCGCCCAGAACGAAATCGACCTTGTCGCCGATCTTGCCGAGCAGGTTCAGTTCCTGGGTCCACTGGCGCTGGCCGCGCTCGAACGTCAGGTTGAACAGGCTGATCGGCTGGACCCCGAGCGGGATGAACGATCCATCGGTGAACAGCGCCGGATCGACCACGAAGCCCACCAGGCCGCCATTGCCGTCCTGATCGTTGACCACGCGGTTGGTCCACTGGCGATAGCCGGTGAGCGAGCGGAGCGTGAGATTGCGCCCCAGATCGACCTCGGCGGTGAGCGCATGCCCGGTGACGCGATCGAGGATCGGCCCGTCGGCATCGAGCCGCAGCGTGTTCAGGCGATCGCGCGACAACTGCAACGGAGCGCCGCCCAGCGCGGCAGAGGCACCGGCATAGGCGAGGATGTCGGGGCGGGCCACGGCGAGTTGCGAAGGATTGGCAACGCTGTGCCGGTCGTTGAAGTCATAGGCATAGTTCAGCCGCACGGCCCCGCCCTTGTCGTAGCGCAGCGCCACGCGGAAGGCATCGACGTTGTAGGCTCCGGGGTCGCGCGCATCGGGCGCGAGGACATTGTCGGCATAGCCGCTGCGCTCCTTGTGCAGATAGGTCAGGCGCGCGCTGATGCCGCTGTTGCCCCACTGGCCGGTATCGATGCTGCCCTTGAGCTGCACCGCATCGAGGTTGCCGTAGCTGGCCAGGAAATCGGCGCCGAACTCATCGGCGGGCCGCTTGGAGATCAGGTTCACCGCGCCGCCGGTGGTGTTGCGGCCATAGAGCGTTCCCTGCGGCCCGCGCAGCACTTCGACACGCTCAAGATCGACAAGGTCGAACACCGCGCCCGAGCTGCGGCCGAGCACGATGCCGTCGACGTAGAGGCCCACGGGCGAGTCCACCGTCAGGATCGTTTCGGATTCGCCGATACCGCGGATGAACAGGGCGATGTTGGAGGTGGAGGCGCCCGTCGTGGTCACGGTAAGATTGGGCGCCGCCGCGGTGAGCGACGACACATCCGTGATCCCGCGCCGTTCGATCGTTTCGGCAGTCAGCGCGCTGACGGCCAGCGGCGTTTCCTGAAGGTTTTCCCGGCGCTTCTGGGCGGTGACGATGATCTCCTCCAGCCCTGTCGACGGCTCGGCCGCCGCTTGCGCATAGGCCTGGCCCGAAACCAGGCAAGCCGCCCCTATCACCGGGCCCAAAATTCGTTTTGCCACTGCAATCCCCTCTTTTTTGTCTGGGGCCGGACATAGGCGCGAGCCGCCTGGGCAATGGAGGCATTCTGGCGCAAAATAGGGGGTATTCTGGTGCAGGCATGCTAATGTTGCATCCTTGCGTCCCCCGGAGGCTACGAACGTGCGCCCCCCCGCTTCAACCTCGCTGCGATTTGTTCCCGCTTCGGGAATGGTCGTCCTGCTCGATACCCTGGCCGAAATCGGCGGAGACATTCGGGGTGTCCTCAAGCGGTCGGGGCTGGGCCTGCTCGAACGGGCCGCGCGCGAAGGCCGCGCCACGCTGATCCCGCGCGCGGCCTTCGCGCAGCTGGCATCGGATTGCGTGCTCGCGATGCACCACGAAAGTTGCCGCAAGAACGGGTTGCAGCCCTTCCCCGTGCGCAATCACCGCATATTGCTGCTGGCGATGCTGGGCTGTTCCACCCTGCGTCAGGCCGTGGGCATCATGACCGACTTCTATGCCATGCTGGGCGAGCGTTCCGCGCAATGGACCGTCACCATCGATGGCAACGTCGTGACGTTCACGCTCGACCGGCGGACGCGCGAAAAGAGCGTGGCGGAGTTCCTGATCTCGCTGTTCTCCCTAGCCTCATACCACCGCATCCTGGGCTGGGTGATCGGCGAGGAGATGCCCTTGATCGACGTGACCCTGGCCTTTCCCGAAACCTTCGCGGAAACGGGGCTCCACGATCTGTTCAGCATCCAGCCCCGCTTCCACCAGCCACAGGACAGCTTTTCCTTCGCGGAACGCCACCTGAACTGGCCGATCGCGCGGAAACCATCCGAGATCGATGATCTGTTCGCGCTGTTTCCCTTCGACCTCCTGCCGCCGGACTATGGCACCGAAACCTTGTCGAGCCGCGTGGTAAGCGCGATGCGCGCATCGCTATCGATGGAAGAGGGCATTCCGGACATCCAGACAATCGCGCAGATGTTTGGCTTCACCCCGGCCACCCTGCGTCGTCGCCTGGCCCGCGAGGATTCGTCACTCGTGGCGCTGCGCACCCAATGCCGCCGCGAACTGGCACTGACGATGCTGGCGGGAACCGACCTCACCGTGCGGGAGATCGCCTCGCGCCTGCAATACGCGGATGCGGCGACTTTCCGCCGAGCCTTCGTGGGTTGGACGAAAATGAATCCGGGCGACTGGCGAGCGCAGAATGCACCGACGGACACGGCGGTGCTGCAGGCGGAAGGAATTGACTTTCCGTAACGCTCCTCGCATCTTGGCACGATGCAGATGCAGCCCATCATGCCGCGTTTTCGCGTCCACGCAGGCCAACTTCTCGCGGGCAACTAGCCCCGGGATTCGGGGTGTTGCGCTCCGGACTCGGGGCGATAATTCCTTCCCCGCCGCGACCTGATCGCGGTTGCGCGATCCAAACCTCCGGATGCCATTCTCATGACCACGAACCGGGCCACCCGCCGGCCGCCGATCCACATGATCGATGCCGAGGCCGATACACTGACCGATCTCGCCTTGCGCACAAGCGCGCGGAATCCGGAGGTCAGCCGGCAATTGCTCAACGAAATCGCGCGCGCCACCATCCATGATGCGGCCAAGCTCCCGGCTGGCGTCGTGACCATGCACGCGACGGTGGAGTTCCTTGACGAAGCCAGCGGCACCGACCGGACGATCGAGCTCGTCTATCCGCGGGATGCCGATATCGCGGCCGGGCGGGTTTCCATTCTCACGCCGGTCGGCGCAGGTTTGATCGGCCTGCGCGCCGGGCAGTCGATCCTTTGGCCCGACCGCGACGGACGCGAACGCAAGCTCACGATCGTCAACGTCTGCAACCCGGGATCGCGGTGACGCTTCGCCCGCTCCCGCGGCCCGCCAGGCGGATCACCTCAGGCGACGGGTGACAAATGCCGGAACAGAGGGGCGGGTTTGCGCGGGCGGGGCATCGCCCCTCCCTGCCCTTCATCGCCCCCCTGTCACCGGCCCGTACCTTTGCTGTGGCGGAGCCGTATCAGAAGAACAGGGCCAGCGTTGGCGCGGTGACGACGTTCCAGTCGAGCACGATGCGTCGTTCGGCGATGCGAAAACCGTCCTCGCTTCGCCGTAGCCGATCCTGCCGCTGCCCGCTGTAAAGATGATTGTCGGCGCCATGGCGGCTGTAGCTGAGCATGAAATTGCTCAACACCCGCACTTCCCCGGCGCACGCATCATCGTCCTCGATCTCGACATTGGTGATGAAGCGACGCGTGCGCGCCGGCGGGTTTTCAGCCCACGCATTGGGGGCGAGCGCCCGCTTGGCGCGGATCGTCAGCAGCGGCAGGCGATCCTCGCGCAAGGCCGCTTCCTCCGCACCGCCCAGTTCCCGCTCCACCAAATGGAATTCATCGCCTCCACGCGCCGGGAGATGGCCGAGCCTGATATGCCGCGTGGGGATGACATAGCGGACATCTTCGGTCAGCAACTCCAGCCAGGCGAGAAAACGCCGGTCGTCCAGCATTCGCGCTTCGCGATAATAGAATTGCTCGATGGCGTGCTGCTGCTCCATGCGCGATCCTCCGCTGTTCACCGGGCCGCTCCTTCAGCGATATCGCGCTGCCAGCGCAGGTAAAATTGGCGCGCATAGTGTTCATTGTAACAGCTGCCCGCCACTCCCGGCAGCAACGGGTGGACCTCCTCCTCGCCGGCGCCGAGGCCGTAATAATAGGGGTGGTCGTCCATGTAATCGATCGCGCTGCCGGCATATTGCTGGGCCCAGGCGTCTGAATCCTCCTGCTCCAGCAGCCCGCCGGGGCCGAAGAAACCGTTATAGACGCCCTGCAACTCGCGCTTCACGCTCTCCGGCGCGCCGGCCGGCACCACCCACCAGGACCAATATTCAACCTTCCCCGGCCCGCGCGGGTGGCTCACCCGGATCGTCGAATTGGCCCACAGGAACGAGAAATTGGGATAGACGCCGTATGTCAGCCCCTTGATCCGGGCATGAACCGAGCCAAGCCGGTCCTCCATCTGCCGCTGGGTATCGAGCAGGAAGGCCTGCGTCTCGGCCGAAAAGGCCGAGGCAGAACCGTTTTCGCTGCCCCACATGCGGCTGGCCAGCGGCGTCTCGGGCGGCAGCAGGCGGATCGCCGCGCCATGCCCCGGTTCGGGCACCATGTTGAAGCCGTAAGCCTCGATTTCGGCAATCGCGTCGCGGCCGCCCAATACCGCGCCATGCAGGAACGGTCCGTGCCCGACATCGCCCAGCTGGTTCTCGACGGGCAGCTTCCAGTTCGCCGCGAGCCGCCATTTGTGCGGCGCGCCGACCACCTCGACGCCATCGGCGAAACGGGCGAAATAATTGTCGAGATAGAAGCGCATATTGCCGAGATACTGTTCGAGCGGCGCAACATCCGGGTCAAAGCTCCCGAAAATCAGGCCCGCATAGCTTTCGACGCGCGGCACCTGCCGCAGGCCCAGACGGGCCTTGTCGACCGGGCGTTCGATCTTGCCCTGCTGGGGAATGGCGAGCAGTCGCCCGTCCATGCCAAAGGTCCAGTTGTGATAGGGGCAGATGAAGCGCGACGCATGGCCGCGCTCGACATGGCAGACGGCCACGCCGCGATGCGTGCAGCTGTTGACGCTGGCGTTGATCCGCCCATCCGGGCCGCGCGCGACGATGACCGGCGTTTCCCCCATGTAGGTGGTAACAAAATCGCCGCTCGCCTTCAATTCGCTCTCGTGCGCCAGATACAACCAGGCCCGGCCGAAAATACGTTCCTTCTCAATCTTATAAACGGCTTCATCGGTAAAAGCCCGGCGACTGACGAGCGTCGCATCGGCGCTGACCAGATCCTCGATCCCGCGTGTCATGGTGTTATCCTCGTTCCTCTGCCCTCAAATTATCGGTCGATAATTTATGTGCAAGAGGTTTTCGACACGCCTAGTCTTTTCAGGGCTATCCGCTATCCCCGCCCCCGGAACGGAAGAGATTGCAGGCACGATGAAGGGCGCGACGAAAGGCGAACGCACGGCGCAGCGCATTCTGGACGCGGCCGAAGTGCTGTTCGCCCGGAAAGGCTATGAAGGCGCCTCGCTGCGCGACATCGCGGCGCTTGCGGGAATCCACCAACCCGGCCTCTACAACCATTTCGCGAGCAAGGAGGATCTGTATCGCGCCGTGCTCGATCGGGGCTTGCAGCCGCTCGTCGAACTGATGGGCAGCCTGCTCGGCGCGCGGATTCCGCCGGCCGACATGATCGATCTGCCGGCCCGGATGACCGACCTGCTGGCCCGCCATCCCAATATTGCGGCCCTGCTCATGCAATCGATGCACTCGGTCGCCGATGCCGGCGCGCTGATCGCCCGGGAATGGCTGGATCATCTGCTGGATCATGGCCGGCGGGTGAACGAGGCAAGCGATCTGGAAGGCGATGACACCGCGCTCATGCTGCGCCAGATCGCCTTGTTCAACCTGTGCTGCGGCTATTTCTGGGCGGAACCGCTGGTGACGCGATTGACCGGGGCCAGTGCCCTGTCAGCCGATAATCTGGCGGTGCAGAAGCGGATGCTGGAACAGATCATGCGGGCGTTCGCCGCCTGATCCAACGCCATGCTCCGGGCCGCCGGGGTCGGAATGGCCCTGCCTGCTCGGGATGCGCGGCAAGCCAATGCCGAACGGCTTGGCCCAAAGCTTCAATGCCCGCCCGCGGGACGAATGCCTCGATGAGACGCGGTTCCCCTGTCCGGCTCACGCCCGGTCCGTCCTCAACCATGAGGGGAGAACCCCGCTCTCAAGAACCTCGCCCTCGCGATCAACCGCACGCCCCAGACCAGGCCGCGAAGCTCAGTCGGTCAGGCTCATGGCATCGAGCGCATAGAGCAGGCCAGCACCGGCCATGGCCGCCGCCTTGAGGCCCCGCGTTTCCGGAACGATGTGCTCGATGAAGTAACGCGTGATGACCGGTTTCGTCCGGGCCAGGGCGCCCCCTGCGCTGGCGGCGGCGCGGGCCTGGCGCAGCAGTTGCCACCCCGCCACCGCAACCGCGCACATGGTGCAGAACGGCACACTGCCGGCCAGCTTGTCATCCAGGCTGGCCTCGGCGGACATCCACCGGGCGATGGCGATGCAATCCTGCGCAAGGTCTGCCAGCGGCGTCCCCTCCCCGGCCTCGGCGGCAACGTCGGCCAGCAGCGCCGTCAGGACCGCGCCATTCTCGTAACCCAGCTTGCGCGTCACGAGATCGGCGGCCTGGATGCCATTGGTGCCTTCGTAGATCGGGGCGATCCGCGCATCGCGGTAGTGCTGGGCCGCGCCCGTTTCCTCGATGAAGCCCATGCCGCCATGAATCTGCACGCCAAGGCTGGCCACTTCGCAGCCGATATCGGTGCCCCAGGCCTTGATCATCGGCACCAGGCAATCAGCGCGCACCTGCGCATCCCGGTTGCCGAGCGCGGCCCGATCGACCATGCCGGCTGTGTAATAGAGCAGCGCCCGCGCGCCTTCGGTGAGGGCGCGCATGCGCAACAGCATGCGCCGCACGTCGGGATGCTCAACGATCGCCACGGGTTCGCGCGACGGCGAGCCGGCGCGGGCCGACTGGATGCGTTCGCGCGCATAATGCTGCGCCTGCTGGAGCGCCCGCTCGGCAATCTGAACCCCCTGGCTGCCGACATTGATCCGGGCCGAGTTCATCATCGTGAACATGCACTTCAGGCCTTCGTTCTCGCGGCCGATCAGTTCACCGATGCATTCGTCGTTATCGCCGAAACTCATCACGCAGGTGGGCGAGGCCATGATGCCCAGCTTGTGCTCAAGGCTCACCACCCGCAGATCGTTGCGCGCGCCGAGGCTGCCATCGGCCGCCACGTGATACTTGGGCACGATGAACAGGCTGATGCCCCGGCTGCCCGCCGGCGCGCCCGGCGTGCGCGCGAGCACGAGGTGGACGATATTGCCGGCCAGATCGTGTTCGCCCCAGGTGATGAAGATCTTGGTGCCCTTGATCCGATAGCGCCCGGCACGTTCGCCCTGCGTGATCGGCGTGGCCGTGGCGCGCAGGGCGCCCACGTCAGAACCGGCCTGCGGTTCGGTGAGGTTCATCGTGCCCGACCATTTGCCGCTGATCAGGCGCGGCAGGAACAGATCCTGCTGGGCCGGGCTGCCATGATGCGTGATCGCCTCGATCGCGCCGACGGTCAGCATCGGCAGCAGGCCGAAGGCCATGTTGGCCGTGCCGAGGTTCTCCAGCACGTTGGCCGCCAGGGTAAAGGGCAGGCCCTGCCCGCCAAAGCGCGGGTCGCCGGCAATCGCGTTCCAGCCTTGCTCCACATAGGCGCGATAGGCCTGCGCGAACCCATCGGGCAGGTTCACCCGGCCATCCGCCAGTACCGCGCCCTCAACGTCTCCCTTGCGGTTCAGGGGCGCCCACTCCCCGGCCGCGAAGGCGCCGATGCCCTCGACGATGGCCTCGACCATGTCCGGGCTGGCAGCGGCGAAGCGCGGATCGGCAGCAAGCTCGGCAAGCCCGGCGTTAACCCGGATCGCGAGAATCTGATCGGCAGTGGCGGCGGTGAATTCCATGGTATCGGCTTCTGGCTTTCCGGCGAATTCGGGCACAAACCCGAGATGGGGACAAGGGGATAATCGGGAACCGGCATCAAAGGGCAGATCGGCCACGCGGAGCGATGCATCCGACACGTAACCGCGCCCGACCGCCATACTGCGATCGGGCGCGGAGAGCATCCCCAAGGTTGCGATCTCAGCTGTTGATCAGCTCATCGACGACGGTATCGATCGGCGGTGCGCTTTCGGTCATGGCCTGGATCGCCTGCATCGGCCCGCGCATGACCCGCAAGATATACTCGCGGATCATGTCGCTGCGCTCCGCCGCGGCATCGCCGGCGGGAACATAGGCTTCGATGTCGGCGCGCGAGATCGAGCCCTTGGCCTCGAGCAGGCGCTCCACCGTGTCCAGCCGCTGGCGCATCACCGAAACCTCGCCCACCAGCGACAGCAGGATCGAGTAAAGCTCCTCATTCTGCGGATCGGCAAAATAGGACGGGCGCTTGCCCTTGGGCTTGCGGTTGGCCAGGGCCATCCAATCGAGCGTGGTTTCCGTCATTTCGGTTCGCCTCCCTTCCAGGCGCCATAGGCGTGCCATGCAGCGGCGCGGCCATGATCTTCGGTTTCATCGGTTGCCGCTTCGGGGAAGATCGTCCGATCGGCCACGGCCTTGACCGCGGCGACGAACAGCTCTTCCGGCGCGAAGCCGGCGCTCACCATCTGCTGCTTCAGGTCCATTCCGTGCATGGCCGACCAGAACGGCTCATTGTTGTTGAACGCATCCCAATCGCGGATGAACTGCTCGTAAAGCGGCATGTCCAGCGTATATTGCGGCTGTTCCACGTGCAGCATCAGACCGTGCGGCGCCAGCACGCGGAAGCCTTCCCGGATGATCTGCGGCAGGGCCTTGCCACTCAACTCGTGCAGGAACATCGTGGTCTGCACCCAGTCGAAACAACCATCCCCCCAGCGCGACAGATCTTCGCCATTGTGCTGGATGAAGGTGATGTTCATGGCCCCAAGGGCCTGGGCACGCGCATGGCCATAGCGCAGCGAAGCGGCGGCCGTGTCGATCGCGATGAATTCCGCCTCCGGATAGGCCAGGGCCAGCGGCACGACATTGTGGCCGATGGTGCAGCCGATATCGAGCACGCGGCGCGGCTTCCAGTTGGGATAGTTGGCGCGCAGCCACTGCACCACCGCCTGCCCGCCGCCGTCCGACAGGCCGCCCAGCGCACCGGCCGTGGTCGCGAACAGGCCGCTATCGTAGTTGGCGCCGGCCGAAACGTCGCCCGGACGCTCCTCGCCGTGATAGCAGCCCGGCATGCAGTGAATGTCCACCGCCGACTGATAACGCGGCACCTCGACCGTGGGATCGAGCTGCAAGGTGGCCTTGCCGGCATTCAGGGCATTGGCGCGCGCATCGAGTTCGTCCAGCTGGCGCAACGCGATCGCGCGGCCGTTCTGCTGGCGCATTTCCATCGTGTTGCGCTTGGAGGCCGACCACAGCTGGTGGAAGGGATCGCGGTTCATCGCATGGCGGATCTCGAACCGGTCCTTGGGATCACGCCCGTGCTCCTTGCGGAACGCCGGCAAGACCCGCGCCTCATAGGCAATCTTGTTTCCCGCACCCAATGAAGATGCAAGAAATTTGTTCATATGAGTAATGAAATCGAAACGAGCCGCCTCATCCAGTGTGGCGGATGGAAACATATCGTGCTTTGTTACCGCACGATATGGAGGAACATGCACCCCTGATGACTTACTCATATCACTCCATCCTTTATCATTCGCTCAATGGATTCTTCCTGAACCCTCTGAAAGAAATCTCTATTTGGGATTATTACTTCATTGTTCTGAATCAAACTATCGGCCGGCTGCGGTGATTTCCCGGCATAAACGGCCGCGAACAGTTCCAGGCGCTGCCGCGCCAGGAAGTTGGTCATGGCCGGCTTGCGGCGCGTCGCGCGCAAGGCGCCAAGGTCGATCTCGGCGAAGGCGGTGAAGGTTTCGCGGGAGTTGGATTCGGCCAGAACCCTGCCCTTGTAGTCCACCACCATGCTGTTGCCGTCGCCCGATCCCACCGGCAGGCTCGACAGTTCGATCCCCGCCGTATTGGCCGAGACGACGTAGGCCATGTTCTCCTGGGCGCGGGCACGCTTGGCGATGGCCTTGGGCGTATCGATGGGCGAGCCGATCTCCGAGGAACTGTGAACGAAGACCTCGGCCCCGCGCAGCGCCATGGCGCGGGCGATCTCGGGATAGAGAATCTCCTCCGACGCGATCGCCGCCAGGTTGCCGATTTCCGTGCGCGCAACGGGGAACACGCCATCCAGGCCATAGAGGTCGAGGTATTTGGACCATACGTCGTGCGGGGTCGGCGCGAACATCGAGTTGAGCCGGCGATAGCGCAGCACGACATCACCCGATGGCGCCAGCACGAAACTGGTCTGGAAATAGAGGCCGGGGAAATGCCGATCCACCTCATAGGCATTGCCGGCAATGAACATGCCGAGGCGCTGGGCCATGGCGCCCATCGCCTCGTATTCGGGGCCATCCACTTCCAGCGCGGCGATATCGGCGAAATCGGGAATGGAAATCCGGCCGGGATAGCTGGTCAGCACATATTCCGGCAGCACCGCCAGCTTCACCGGGGTTCCGGCATATTGCTGGACGAAGACGCCGGCCGACCGGATCTTCGGCTCCATCGAGGCGATGGTTTCCATCATCTGCTTGCGGGCGGCAGCCTTGTCGGCCGCCCGTTCAACAGACCGGGCAGCCAGCTGCATCGCCACTGCCGCATATGTTTTCACGTCTGCCATTTTCTGCCGATTTCCCTTGCCTGCCGGCGCCGCCGCCACGCGATCGATCATCATCGTGGAGGCCGCACCCGCCAGAAACTGTCTGCGCACGACCTCCATGATTGCCTCCTAGAGCCCAAGCGAGCCGGGGTTCATCAGCCCGCGTGGATCAAGCGCGGACTTGAGCGCCACGAGCAGCGCATCGGCTGCCGGGTCCAGGCTTTCGCGATAGCGATAGGTGCGCCCGATCTGGAAGTGCGCCGCCTGATGAGCCAGGAACAGGTCGACGATCGCCTGCTTGATCTCCTGCACCGCCGCCCAGATTTCCGGATCGTGGGGGAAAACCTGCAGCTTCTTCAGGTGCGCCGGCTCTACCGTCCGGTCGATCAGCGGATTGCGGGCATCGCGCCAGTACAGGCACGGCTCGATCACCACGCCCGCCCCGCCCACGGCAGCCATCAGCGTGCCGTAATGGATATCCAGCCGTTCCATCGTTTCGGCGTGGCTCGCGAACAGGTCTTCCAGGGCCGCGAAGCAGGCCTTGGCCTTGCTGTGCGAAACCAGGCCGTGGATCGGAGCCCAGCGCTCGCCCTGCGAGCCCAGCATCATGTTGAGCGGCCCGAACGGGTTGGCACGCACGATCTTGGGCACGGTGTTTTCCACCTCGGTTCCCCCATGGCGGGCAACGATCTCGCGAGCGACCGCGATATCCGCATCGGCGGCCTGCTGGATGCCCGCCTCGGCCATCACATGCATGGAGAACGTGGCATCGCCCATGAAGTTGCGGCCTGCCGTGACGACCTTCACGCCCTCCTTCAGCGCCTTCAGGACCGAGCCCTGCTTCTTCATCATGCCAACCAGCTGCTTGGCATCGGTGGACAGGCTGTCGCGCTGCATGCGGATGGCGTTCAGGCGCGGATCGAAGCCGAAGCATTCGGTGGAGACGCCCGACCGTTCGATCTCACCCATCGCCCCGAGGTAGCCGGCGGCATCGGTGAAGGTGAAGCTGGCATAGCCGTGGCAGCGGGCCTCGGGCACCATGCGCAGGGTGATGGTGGCCTTGATCCCGAGGGCGCCGGTGTCGGCCAGGAAAAGGCCGGTCAGGTCCGGGCCATAGGGCCGCGCGTGGCTGCTGCCGGTCTTCATCACCGTGCCGTCCGCAAGAACCACTTCCAGCGCGACGCAGCTCTGGACGGCCGTGCCATGGCGCCCGGTGCCCCAGAAGATGCCGTTCTGGCTCATCCCGCCGCCAACCGTGGCATGAATGCCCGAAAGCGTGCCCCAGAACGGCGTGCGCAGGCCGCGCGGGCGCAGCGCTTCGTACAGCGCCGCCCAGGTGCACCCGGCCTCGACCGTCACGGTCATGTCGGTTTCGTTGATATCGAGGATGCGGTTCATCGTTGCCGTGTCGAACAGCACCGCGCCCGGCTGGGATGGCGTGTAGCCGCCCGTATAGCTCATGCCGCCGCCGCGCGGCACCACGACCAGCCCCCGATCGGTCGCGGCCTTGACGGCGGCCGCCAGCGACGCGGTGTCGGTCGGATGGACGACGGCCGCCAGATCGGCCCCGCGATCGTAGATGTCGTGCGCGAACAGATCCAGCGTGGCCGCGTCGGTCGCCACGCGGGCGCCACCGGCGGCAAGGGCCTGGATCAGATCGGGTTCAGCAAGGGTGGCCATTTCATATCCTCGAAATATCAGGGAATCGGTTGGGGAGCCGCCGCCAGGGGCTCGGGGTCGTCCTTTTCGAAGGACGCCGGATAGCGGCCGAGCAGAAGCAGGAGGGCGCCGCCCGCCACGAAACCGATCATCGCCACCAGCAGGATCGGATCATAGGACCCGGTCACGTCGCGCACGTAGGCATAGATGATCGAGGAAAAGGCCGAGGCGATGCCGAACGGCATGTAGAGCATGCCATAGATCTTCCCGTAATGCGCCATGCCGTAATAGCGGCCCGCCAGATAGGCGATCAGATCGGCCTCGGCCCCGGCCGCGAAGCCCAGGAAGAATGCCGCCACGGACGCCATGAGAAACGTAACGCCGCCGCCCAGCAGGATCAGGCAGGTCAGCGCGGGCAGGCACAGCAGCGGGAAGGCCACGAAGCCCTGCCAGAACCGATCCAGCAGTGCGCCGGTGATCACCCGCCCCGCAAAGATGCCGATGCCCAGCACCCCCATGATGCTCGCGGCCGACTGGGCGCTCATCCCGTCGTCCTTGAGGATAGCGGGCATATTGATGAAGGCGCCCGAATAGCAGCCCGCCACGATGCTGATCGAAATCCACATGATGTAGAAGCGATATCCACGCATCGCCTCGCTCAGGGTCATGCCGATCAGGCGGCCGTCGCTGCTGACCAGCGCCTCGGGCCGCTCTTCCGGCCGGGGTTCGCGGAAATAGCGCCAGGCCACCGGCAAGGCCACCAGCAGCGGCAGCAGGGCCATGAGCGCAAACATCGTGCGCCAGCCGAACCGGGCGATCGCCCAGACCGCCAGCTTGGGCACGAACAGGGCGGCCACGCTGGTGCCCATCAGTAAGATGCCAAGGGCAAGGCCGCGATGCCGGAAAAACCAGAGATTGATGGCGCGGCTCCAGGTAACCGGCGTGGAGCCGATCCCCACAAGCCCGATCACGGCCCACAGGCCATAGTAGAAATAGAGGGTGGACGCCGTATGAGCGGTCGGCGTCAGGGCCACGGCCGCCAGCGACACCGCGAAGGCAAACACTGACCACAGCGCCACTTTGCGCACGCCGTAGCGATCCGACAGCCAGCCAAAGACCGGCGCCATCAAGCTTGCGATCAGGCCATAGATGGTGGCCGGCAGAATGATCTCGGTACGGCTCCAGCCAAACTCCGCCGACAGCGGCTCGACCGTGAAACCGATCAGGTTGAACGGAATGGGCGATGCGCCGCAGGTGACCCCCAGCATCGCCGCCAGCAACACCTTCCAGCCATTGGCGAACTCGCCCTTGGAGCGCCCGTGATCTGGCTGAACCGGCAATGTCATCTATGCAATTCCGTTCCTGGTTATCTGGGCAGATCGGGAGGAGAAACTTCCCCTCCCGATCCATTTCATCTCACGCGCCATCCATCAGAACGAGAACCGGCCCTTGAGCAGCCAGGTCCGCGGCGGATTGAGGTACTCCAGGTTCGCCAGGGTCGATTCAACCGATTCCTCGTCGAAGCAGTTGCGGCATTCCATCGAAACCGACCAGCCGGCATCGCTGCGCAGGGTCAGCGTACCGTTCACGATCCAGCGTGCCTCGCTCAGCGAACCGGCGATGCGCGGACCGTTGCCAAGCAGGTTGTTGGCATAAACGGTGCCCGACGAGCTAGTTACCGGATCGTCGTAGAAGGTGACGTTGCTGGTGCCGACTTCACTCTTGTCGCGCCAGTTCGCGTTGATCGCCGGAACCAGCGTCAGCCCCTTGCCGAGGTCGGCTTCATAGCTGCCGCCGGTGGAAAGGTTGAACTTGGGCGTACGCACCGGGGAAGCCAGCTGGCCGTTGGCGGCCACGATGCCCTGGGCGCAAGCCGTGGCGTCGCCCCCCGGCACCAGTCCGGCAGTCAGCTGCGCAAGGCAGGCCGCCTGCTGGGCGCTGACCGACTGCACGCCATAGGCGTCGAAGGCCGGGCCGCCGGACTTGATCTTGTACTTGTCGTCCTGGTAGCCGAACGAGGCAAACACGTTCAGACCACGTGTCGGCATGGCATTGATCTCGAGTTCGATGCCCTTGTTCAGGTAATCGGCGAAGTTGCGGGTCACGAAGCCGATAGAACCATTGGCGCGCACGAAGCCTGAGGGGGTCTGCAGGCCCTTCACGTCGAGCACGTAGGCCGCAAGGTTGACGCGCAGGCGCCGGTCGAACAGCTCCGACTTCACGCCGACTTCGTAGCTCCAGGCCTTTTCCGCATCGAACGGCAGCAGTTCGGCCGGGCTGGTGGCGCGGGCGTTCCAGCCGCCCGACTTGAAGCCGCGGGTCGCCGAAGCGAACAGCAGCACATCGTCGGTGGGCTTGTAGTTGATGGCGAAGCGCGGGGTCCAGATCTTGATGTTCTGGCTGCGCGGGATCACCTTGCCGTTCGGCACCACCAGGTTGACATTCGCCAGGCAGGTGGCCTCGATCGTCCCGTCGTTGCACGAGGCGCGGTTGTCGCTGATCGAGAAACGCTTCGTTTCGTCGGTATAGCGGATGCCGGCGGTGAGCTTGAGCTTGTCGTTGACGTTCAGGTCGCCCTGCAGGTAGCCCGCATAGGCCTTGGTCGAATTGGTCATGGTCCGGTCAGCAAGAACGGCCGCCGAGCTGCCGAACAGATCGGCGAAGTCGCTGAAATCGTCCTCGTTGAAGTAGTAGACGCCGCCGACCAGGTTCACGAGCCCATCGGCAAGCGAGGCGTTGACCTTGATTTCCTGCGAGAACTGCTTGAACTGGCCCTCGTTGGCCACCGTAAAGCCGCCAAGCGCATAGCCGCGCGCCGGGGTGATCGGCGTATTGATCGACGGCAGCGACCGGCCATCGGCGAAGTCGAGCGCATAATCCTGGGACGTATTGACGTAACCGGTGATGAAGTTGACGCTCAGGTCTTCATCGCCCAGCTTCAGGTTGGACGAAACGAAGTCCATCGTGGTCTTCACGAAGTGGCCGAAACCGTCCTTCTTGCCGGTAAGCTTGCCGCCGAAATTGCTGTCCCGCCGGAAACCGGTGGAAACGAACCGGCCGTCGCACTGGGTGGGGTTGGCGGGGTTGCAATCGAAGTTGGCGATGTTGGCGCCATCGGCAAAGGTGTGGATATAGGAGCCGGTCCAGACCGCCTTCTCCGAAATCTCGCCGCGCAGGCCCAGACGCACGCCCCAGCCATCGTTCTGGTTCTGCCGCTCGCCGGTCAGCGTGTTGCGGGCATAGCCGTCGCTGTTCTGGACATAGCCCGAAATCTTCGCCGCGAAACGGTCGTTCAGGGGCACGTTGAGCGAACCATTGAGCTGCCACAGGTTGTACGAACCGTAGCCGCCCTCGATGTAGCCCCCGGTCTTCTGCTCGGGATCCTTGAGGAACACCGCCACGGCGCCGCCGGTCGTGTTACGACCAAACAGCGTGCCCTGGGGGCCGCGCAGAACCTCGACACGCTCGACGTCGAACAAGGAGAGATTGTTGGCGTTCTGGCGCGCCAGGTAAATGTCATCGACATAGGTGCCGATCGGCGGGTCGAACGTGGGGATCGACTCCGTGTTGCCAAGGCCGCGCATGTAGTACGCGTTGGCGGAACCCAGGCCGGTGTTGTTGATACCGACAAAGTTGGGGACGTACTGAGTGACCTCAAGGGCGTTGCTGACACCGCGGGTTGCCAGCTCGTTGGAACTGAAAGCGCTGATCGCGATCGGCACGTTCTGGACGCTTTCCGAGCGACGCTGGGCAGTGACGATAATCTCGCTCAGGCCATAGCCTTCATTAGCCTGCTGGGCTGAAGCCGGCTCACCAGCAGGCTTATCCTGCGCCTGGGCAGTGCCTGCAGGTATGACCACCGCAAGAACCGCCAGCGCAACTTCTCGAAGCAATATTGACCTCATCGTAAGAGCTCCCTTGACCGACACCGCATTTGTCCGGACAAGTTTGCACGACAAAGTGAGTTATGCAAGAGAGGGTTCGTCGGTCGTTGGAAAAAGGCTCGGATGCCCCCGCCGTCGCGCTAGAATCGAGGGATAATCGCATGCCGGAAATGTCGGTCAGCCTGTATCAGGTGCTCGTTTTCACGCACTTGCTGCTCTTTGTGCTTTGGCTTGGAGCAGACGTGGGCGTGTTCCTGCTGGGGCAGCACTTCCGAAAGCGCGAGAAGTGGACTCTGCCGCAGCGACTCGCCCTGCTCCAGCTGCTGGTGAACGTCGACATGGTGCCGCGCTCGGCCTGGGCCCTGATGGTCCCCCTGACGCTTTCCATGGTCAAGGCCGGCGGCTGGTGGGACCTGCCCGGCATCGCGGTTGCCGCGGCCTGGGCGGTAGGCGGCTTCTGGCTGTGGTTGGTGTGGGACAGCCACTTCCATGACCAGACGCCGCGCGCCCGGCGCAACAACCGCATCGAATTCGTGCTCAAGATTGTCCTGACCCTGTTCTATCTGGCGCTGGGCGGCATCTCGCTCGCCAAGGGTGCGCCGCTGGCCCCACTGTGGCTCGCCAGCAAGGCCGTGATGTTCGGACTGATCTTTGCAGCGGCCATCATGATCGACGTCGCATTCAAGCCGGTCGGGCCGCAATTGGGCCGCCTGATCGCCGAGGGCTCCAGCGACGCGACCGAGATTCCCCTCCGCCGCACGATGGACCTCACCCGGATCTGGGTCTGGGTGGTTTACGCGCTGCTGCTGGGCACCGCTTTCCTCGGAAATATCAAGCCGTTCTGACCGGAACGGCGGATTTGCGCCGCGCAAGTCACCGGGCCGGCTCAACCAGACTACGCCCGATGCGCGGCACAATGCCCCACAAAAGCATTGACTTTGGAACTTGTCCGGACAAATCTAGGGCCGTGTTAGGCTTTTCCAACTTTCTGTTCGTGCCGGCCAATCGTCCGGATCGCCTTGAAAAGGCTCTGGCCAGCGATGCCGATCTGGTGTGCCTGGATCTTGAGGATTCGGTGCCGCTGGCCGAGAAGGACTCGGCCCGCGCCACTGCGCTCGAAGCACTGGCGCGGCTGGCCTCGCCCCGGCTCGCATTGCGAATCAACGGCCTCGCCACACGGGCCGGCCTGGCCGACCTGCTTGCGCTGGCCGCCGCAGAGTCTCGCCCGCAATTCCTGTTCCTGCCGATGGTCCAGTCCGCGGCCGAACCCGAACAGGTGGCGGCGATCCTCGGCGATGATGCCCCGAGGCTCATCCCGTTGATCGAAACGGTGCGCGGCTTGCGCCATGCCGATGCGATCGGCGCTTGCCCCGGCGTATACGGCCTGATGTTCGGCGGAGGCGACTTTTCGGCCGAGCTGGGCGTGCAACTCGCCTGGGATCCACTGCTCGCAGCGCGCAGCGCGCTGGTGATGAGCTGTGCGACCAACCAGATCGCCGCCATCGACGTTCCCTTCATCGACCTGGTCGACGAGGCCGGGCTGGAAGCGGAATGCCGGGCCAGCAAAGCGCTGGGCTTCACCGCCAAGGCCGCGATCCATCCGCGCCAGATCGCCGCGATCAGCACGGTCATGCGGCCGAGCGAGGCAGAAATCACCGAAGCGCAGGAGGCGCTCGACGCCTTCGCCGCTGGCGGCGGCCGGGCCATCGCCTTCCGCGGCCGCATGCTGGAGGCCCCGGTGATGCACAGATATCGTCGAATACTGGCCTTGGCCGGGATCCCCGCAAGCCAGATCGATCAAACAACATAGAATAAAAAGGGTAATAAAATGCGTGCAGGAGTTATCGAAGTTTCACCAGGCCGCTTCCGCGAGACCTTTGGCCGGTATTACGAGGATTTCGTGGTGGGCCACGTCTTCGAGCACCGACCCGGACGGACCATTACCGATGCAGACAACGTGCAGTTCACGCTGCTGACGATGAACACGCATCCGGCGCACTTCGACTATGAATTCGCCAAGAAGACCGAGTTCGGCAAGCCGCTGGTCTGCTCGCCCCTCACCGTCGCGCTGATGGTGGGCATGAGCGTTTCGGATTGCAGCCAGAAGGCCGTGGCCAACCTCGGCTGGAACAACATCCGCCTCACCCACCCGATGTTTCCGGGCGATACGCTCTATGCCGAGAGCGAAGTGCTCGAAAAGCGCGAGTCCAGCTCGCGGCCGGAGCAAGGCATCGTCACCGTGCGGACCATCGGCAAGAACCAGCATGGCGACGTCGTCTGCACCTTCGAGCGGACCATGCTGATCTGGAAGCGCGGGTTCGGTCCGGCCGACGATTGATCCCGGCTGGCGCGGGGCCTCGCTCGGAAGCGCCCGCCGCCCAACCGAACTGCTTGAATTTTACTGGAGATTGATATGTCCGAGCCAAGGCTCATCGACCCTGAAGAGGAACAGGCGTTCCTCGACACGATCGAACGCTGGGTGCAAAAGGAAGTCCGCCCGGTGGTCATGGAGCATGACCACGGCGACATCTGGCCTGAAAAGCTGGTTCACCAGATGGCCGAACTGGGCCTGTTCGGCGCCACCATTGGTCGGGAATATGGCGGGCTCGGGCTTCCGGCGACCACCTATACCAAGATCATCGCCTATATCTCGTCGTACTGGATGGCGATCACCGGCATCGTCAATTCGCACCTGATCATGGCGGCCGCGGTCGAACGCTTCGGCACCGAAGAGCAGAAGGCCAAGTGGCTGCCCCGTTTCGCCACCGGCGAAATCCGTGGCGGTCTGGCCCTCACCGAACCCAATGCCGGAACCGATCTCCAGGCCATCCGCACGGTCGCGCAGCGCGATGGCGACGACTATGTGATCAACGGGACCAAGACCTGGATTTCCAACGGCATCCAGGGCGGCTGCTTCGCGCTGCTGGTGAAGACCGATCCGAAGGCCGAGCCCCGCTACAAGGGCATGAGCCTGATGATCGCCCCCAAGGGCGAGGGCTTCAAGGTCGGCAAGAAGTTCGACAAGCTCGGCTACAAGGCGATCGACAGCGCCGAACTGGTCTTCGACAATTATCGCATCCCGGCCGAAAACCTGATCGGCGGCGTGGAAGGCAACGGCTTCTTCCAGGCAACCGGCGGGCTGGAGCTCGGGCGGATCAACGTGGCCGCGCGCGGCGTTGGCCTCGCGGAAGGGGCCCTGCGCCTCGCCACCGAATATGCGCAGATCCGCGAAACCATGGGGCGTCCGATCGCCGATCACCAGGCCATCCAGCTCAAGCTGGGCGAAATGGTGACCCGCGCGCGCGCCGCACGCTTGCTCACCATGGACGCCGCCGAAGCCTATGATCGCGGCGAACGCTGCGACATGGAGGCGGGGATGGCCAAATACTTCGCCTCGGAGGCGGCCGTTCGCAACAGCGAGGAATCCCTGCGGATTCACGGCGGCTACGGCTATTCCAAGGAATACGAGATCGAACGCTACTATCGTGACTCCATCCTGATGTGCATCGGCGAAGGCACGAACGAAATGCAGCGGATGATCATCGCCAAGCAGTGGGTGAAGCGGAACCCTGTGTGATGACCCAGAACCTCCCCCTTGCCGGTTTCCGCATCCTGTCCGCCGAACAATATGGCGCCGGGCCCTATGCCACCATGTTCCTGGCCCAGCTGGGCGCGGAAGTCATCAAGATCGAGCCGCCCGCCACCGACAAGACCGGTGGCGGGGATACGGCGCGCGCCGTCGGCCCGCACTTCCTTCGCAAGGGGGAGAGCCTGTATTTTCAGGCGTTCAACCTGAACAAGCGCTCGTTGACTCTCGACCTGCGCACCGACGACGGCCAGGAAATCTTCCACGCCCTCGTCAGGAAATCCCACGCGGTCGCCAACAACATGCGCGGCGACCTTCCGGAAGCGCTGGGCCTCACCTACGATGCCCTGAAAGCCGTGAACCCGGCCGTCGTTTGCGCCCATCTTTCCGCCTATGGCCGCGACAACGAACGCGCCCGCTGGCCCGGCTACGATTACCTGATGCAGGCTGAAGCCGGTTTCATGGAGCTGACCGGAGAGCCGGATGGGCCGCCCACCCGCTTCGGGCTTTCGATGGTCGATTTCATGACCGGGACGATGATGTCCATCGGCCTGCTTGCCGCGCTGGTCGATGCCCAGCGTTCGGGCCTCGGCCGCGATGTCGATGTCGACCTGCTCGGCGCGGCCCTGCACCAGACCAGCTATCCGGCGGTGTGGTATCTCAACACCGGCGACGTGACCGAACGCACCCCGCGCTCGGCTCATCCGTCCGTCACGCCCAGCCAGCTGGTGCGCTCGGCCGATGGCTGGATCTTCGTCATGGCGCAATTGCCCAAGTTCTGGACCGTGCTGTGCAAACGCATCGGCCGGGCCGATCTGGCAACCGATCCCCGGTTCGTCTCCCCGACGGAACGACTGGCCAATCGCGATGTCCTGACCGGAATACTGGACGAGATCTTCTCGGCCCATCCCACCAGCCACTGGCTCGACCTGCTCAGCGGGCACATGCCGGTGGCCCCCGTCCACCGCCTCGATGCGGCACTGGACAACCCCTTCATCCACGCCACCGGCATGGTTCAGACCACCGACCATCCCGATCTGCCGGGCATGCGGGTTCTAGGCAATCCGATCCGGCTGGATGGCAAGCGCCTGCCCACCCGTGCGGCCCCCCTGCTCGGCGCGGATACCGACGCGATCCTGCAGGAAATCGGCTATGACGAGGATGCGATCGCCCGGCTGCGGTCCAGTCAGGTGGTATAACCGCGATGGGCAAGCTTTCCGGCATCCGGGTGGTGGATCTCTCGCTGTTCCTGCCCGGCCCCATGCTGACGATGATGATGGCCGATCAGGGCGCCCAGGTTATCAAGGTCGAGCCGCCCACCGGCGACCCGGCCCGCGCCATGGAGCCGAAGGAAGCCGGGGAATCGGTATGGTTCCGGAACCTAAACCGGGGCAAGCATTGCATCCGGCTGGACCTCAAGACCGATGAGGGGCGCACGCAACTGTGGCAGCTGATCGCCGAGGCCGATGTGCTGGTCGAAGGCTTTCGCCCCGGCGTGATGGATCGGCTGGGCTTCGGCTATGCCGCCGTTTCCGAACGCAATCCGGAAATCGTCTATTGCTCGATCTCGGCATTCGGCCAGACCGGCGAGATGGCGCATCACCCGGCTCATGACATAGCGGTCCAGGCCCACGCGGGCTTTCTGTCGGTGAACGACGGAGCCGATGGAACCCCGGTGGTCCCCGGCGTACCCTCGGCCGACATGGCCGCCGGGCTGACCGGGCTGTCGGCCGTGCTGATGGCGCTGATCGGCCGCCAGACGACCGGCAAGGGCGATTACCTCGATATTGCCATGTTTGACAGCCTGCTGCCGTGGTGCGCGCACATCGCCGGCGGTGCTATCGCGGGCGGCGAACCGCCTGTGTCACGGGCGCAACGCTCGCTGGGCGGCGCGGCCTTCTATCAGGTCTACCGCACGGCCGACGGCCGCCATATCGTCCTCGGCGGACGCGAAACCAAGTTCGCCGAAAACCTGCTGAACGCGCTGGGCCGGCCCGACCTCATCCCGATCGCCGATTGCCCTGCTGGCGAGCAGGACGAGCTGATCGCCTTCCTCGCGCAGACCTTCGCCGCGCGCGGGCGTGATGAATGGGTGGCCTGGTTCGCCGACAAGGACGTGGCCTTCGCCCCGGTTCTCGATTTCCGCGAGACGCTCGATCAACCCTTCGTGATCGGCCGCGGGCTGATCGACGAGGTGGGCGGCGCCCATCTGCTGGCTCCTGCCATCCGCCTGTCCGATACGCCGGACTGGCGCCAGCCCGACGAGCCGCCGCAATGACGGCTGGTTCAGTCCACTTCGATGTGCATCGAATAGGTAAAACGTTCGCCCGGGTGATAGTTGACCGAGATTTCAAACAGCTGGTCGTCGGCGTCGAAGTAGCAGCGCAGGATCAGCAGGACCGGCGCCTCGTCGTCAAGGCCCAGGGCTTCCGCCACGGCACTGGTCGCCTTCACGGCCTGGATGTCCTGCGTCACGCGGGTCACCGTCCGCTTGGCGTATTTCTCGATCTGGCCAAACAGGGTCGGGCTGCCATCCTCGAACCGGGCCACCGCATCGGCGAGGTCGGGGTGAACCCATGCGAAGGTCAGCGCGATCGGGCGCTGGCGTCCTTCCGCCCGGCGCACACCCTGGAACACAAACCACTCGCCGGTCGGATTCATGCCGGTCTTCTCGGCGATGTCCGGATCGACTTCCTGCCGCTCAAGCTGCTCGAACGAAATCGACGTGCCATGGGCATATTGCAGAATTTCGCCGACGTTCGACAGCGGCTGGTGCAGCGTGCCGCCGCGCGCCGATGCGGGCTGAACCACGGTGCCCGATCCACGCCGGCGCTTGATCAGGCCCTCCTGGGTCAGCTTGCGCAGCGCCTCGCGCACCGTGAACCGACTGACCTTGTAATGCTTGCACAGCACCGATTCCGTCGGGAACGGGTTCTTGGCCCCAAAGTCACCACGCAGCACTGCCGAGCGCAATTCGTCGGCAAGAACAAGATATCTGGCCGGTTTGGGCTTCGTTTCAGTCATCGATTGGCTCTGCCGTTTCGGTCGTCTTGGCTGTGGCGTGAATGCTACCCAAGGCAACTGTCCGTAGGGGCGAGATACGCGTGACGCAAGACAGCCTGACCCGCCGGTTGGCACGCCACCTCGTCCGGCCCATTGCCGCGCAGGATCGCGCGCGGACGCGCCTGCACCTGCTCGACTGGCTGGGCTGCGTGGCCGGGGCGCTCCCGTCCGATACGGGCTCGATCGTCCGCGCCATGCCCGGCGGCAGCGCCATGCGGGCCGCCTGGCTGGGCAACAAGCTGGAGATGGACGACGTCCACCGCGCAGCCATCCTGCATCCCGGCCCCGTGGTCTGGGCCAGCGCCCTGGCCAGCTCCACAGCCGGGATGGACCGGCTGCTCGATGCCGCGATCCGCGGCTATGAAGCCATGATCGCGGTGGGCAGCACCTTCGATGCCCACCACTATGCCCATTGGCACAACACGGCCACGGCCGGCATGTTCGGCGCCGCCGTCACGGCGCTGGCCTGCACCGATCCCGCCTTCGCCGATGGCGATGGCGATGGCGATGCCGCCTTGCGCGAGGAGCGACTGGTCCATGTCCTGGGCCTTGCCGGATCGGTCGCGGGCGGCCTGTGGCAGATGCGGCACGAGCCCGGCGACGCCAAGCAGTGGCACGTGGCCCACGCCGTGGCGTCCGGGCTCCACGCGGCCAGCGCGGTGCAGGCCGGCGCGCGCGCGCCGCAATTCATCCTTGAAGGGCCGCAGGGCCTGCACGCAGCCACCACGGCTGCGGCAAGATCGATGGATCTGCCGGATCACTGGCGCATCCATGATGTCAGCTTCAAGCCGTGGGCGGCGTGCCGCCATGCCCACCCGGCCATCGATGCGGCGCTCGAACTGAAGGCGCGGCTGGGCTCGCTCGACGGGCCGATCACGGTCGAAACCTATGCCGATGCCCTGACGTTCTGCGATCGCCCGGCCCCCACCAGCGAGATCGAGGCCAAGTTCTCGATCCAGCATTCGGTGGCGCTGGTGGCGCTTTCCGGCACGCCCCGGCTCGGCGATTTCGATGCCGCGGCCATAGCCGCCACGGCCGGGGTCCGCACACGGATCATCGTGCGCGATGAGGCCGAATTCACGAAACGCTATCCGGCCCATTTCGGCGCGCGGGTACGCTGCGGCGATGCCGAGGTCACGCTTGAAGATACGCTGGGCGATCCCGAACGCCCGATGAGCGAGGCCCAGATCCTCGCCAAGGCCGGGGCGCTGCTGGCACTCGGCGGGCACGGCGCCGAGCTTGACCGGATGGCCGCCGCCGCGCTGCAAGGCAACAGTCCCGCAGCTGTGGCGGGCATCCTGAAGGACTGGCTGCCATGAGCGCGATCGACCGGATCATCGAATTTGCCCACGCCTCCCACGAACTGCCGCCCGCAGTGCGTGGCGATGCAATGCGGCTGCTGGCCGACACGCTGGCCGTAGGGGCCGCCGGCGCGGCCTCGCGCGAGGCCGCGCCCGTTCTCAGGGCCGCTGGCGCCTGGGGAACCGGCACCGAGGCCCGCACCCTGGCCGGCGGCACCCTGCCCGCCCCGTCGGCCGCCTTCGTCAACGCCTTTGCCATTCACTGCCTGGAATGGGACGCGGTGCACGAACCCGCCGTGGTCCATGCCCTGTCGGTGGTGACCGCCGCCCTGCTCGCCGCCTCCGATCGTCGCGGCGGGAGCACGGTCGACGAATTCCTCACCGCCCTTGCCGTCGGCGTCGACATCGCCAGCGGGCTTGGTCTGGCCGCGCAAGGCGCGATGCGCTTCTTCCGCCCCGCCACGGCCGGCATCATCGGCGCCGCTCTGGCCGTGGCCCGCCTGCAGGGGCTGGACCGGGCGCAGATGGCCAATGCCGCCGGGCTGGCCTACAGCTTCCTCGCCGGCACGATGCAGGCCCACGTCGAAGCATCGACCGCGCTACCGCTGCAGATCGCCAATGCCGCGCGCGGCGCGCTATGCGCGGTCGATCTGGCCGCCGCCGGGATCGACGGGCCGCACGACGTGCTGACCGGGCCCTTCGGCTATGCCGCGCTGATCGAACCGGTGGAACTGGAACGCTACACCGCGTCGCTCGGCGCGGTCTGGCGGATCAGCGAAGTCAGCATCAAGCCCTATCCCTCCGGCCGCGCCAGCCACGGCGCGCTGGGCGCGCTGGCCGATCTCCGCGACGAAGGGCTGGTGACGCCGGATAACGTGGAAGCCATCGAACTGCTGGCCCCGCCGCTGATCCAGCGCCTGGTCGGCCGACCGTTCCGGCCCGGTGCGCCGCAGTCCTACAATCGCCTGTGCCTCGCCTTTCTCGCCCCGCTGATGCTGCGCGACGGGCTGATCGATCCCCGGCTCGATACCACCATCGACGAACTGGCCGGAAAGGTGCGGGTAACGCTGGACGACAACCCCGATCACAACGCCCTCTCGCCCCAGGTGCTGGTCGTGCACCTGCGCAACGGGCAGGCCTTGCGCCGGGCCGTGGCCGCCAATCCCGGCAGCCCGCAGGCCCCGCTCAGCCCCGCCCGCGCCCAGACCAAGCTGGACCTGTGCCGCACTCTTGCCGGAGCCGCCGCGGCCCGGATCTTCACCGACCCCCTTGCCTTCGCCACGGAGCCGAAATGAGTTTTCCCACCTACTTCGAAACCTTCGACGCCCGGCAGCTTCTGGCCGATTACCCGGTCGGCGAAACCTTCGTCGATCGCTATACCCGGATGAGCCGCGACGAGCTGCACGCCCTGCAGAACGAGCGTTTTCTCAAACTGATGAAGCGGGGCTGGGAAATCCCGTTCTACCAGCGCCTGTGGGGCAACAAGGGCATCGAGCCGGGCGACATCCGCGGCCTGGAGGACATCACCCGCCTGCCGGTCTACGACAAGTCGGACCTGATGGCCTCGGTCAACGAGTACCCGCCCTATGGCGATTTCGACGGCCGCGGCGACAGCCCCGTGGTGTTCCACACCACCAGCGGCACCACCGGCCGCCCCCAGCCGCTGATGTTCGGTCCCAAGGGGCGCGAAATCACCAGCCTGCTGGTGGGCCGCATGTATCGCTGGATGGGGCTGGGCCGGGAAGACGTGGTGCAGTCGGTCTATGGCCACGGCATGATCAACGGCGGCCACTACATCCGCGAGGCCGTCACCCATTACACCAATTCGCTGTTCCTCAGCGCGGGAACGGGCATCGAGACGCGGTCGGTCAACCAGGTCAACCTGATGGCCGATTTCGGCGTCACCTGCATGGTCGGCTTCGTGGACTACATCCGCAAGCTGGCGGAAGTGGCCGATGCCGAAAACCTGTTCGATCGCATCAACCTGGAGATGATCATCGGCCACCTCGGCACCGAAGACCGCGCCTCCACCGAGGCGGCCTGGCGCGGGGCCAAGGCCTATGACTGGTATGGTGTGGGCGATACCGGCACCATCGCCGGCGAAGGGCCGGAACGCGACGGACTCTATGTCTGGGAAGACGCGCAGTACCTCGAACTGCTGGATATCGACAGCGGTCACCCCGTCGCGACCGGCGAAACCGGCGACATGGTGGTGACCTGCCTGTTCAAGGATGACATCGCCCCCTGCATCCGCTTCAACACCCACGACATCACCGAGGAACTGACCGGCGCCAACCAGACCGGCATGGTCTTCAAGCGAATCTCCGGCTTCAAGGGCCGCAGCGACAACATGGTGAAGCTGCGCGGGATCAACATCTTCCCCCATGCCATCGGCGCGATCATCGAAAACCGGGCGGATCTCACCGGCGAATTCGTGTGCCACGTGGTGCGCGATGCCAGCGGGCGCGATGAGATGCTGGTGCGTCTCGAAACGCGCGGCGGCAGCGAAGTCACGGAAGTGGCCGCCCTGCTGCGCAAGGGCATCGGCATCGAAGTGGGGGTCGAACTGGTGGCGCCCGGCGAAACTGCGGCCGAGACCCAGATCGATTCCCGCCAGAAGCCGATCCGCCTGATCGACCGGAGAGCCCTGTGATCGATTTCAATCGGCTGGAGGAAGCGAACCGGCCGCTGAACGCCTTTACCGATTTCGATCGCACCGCCCGGTCGGGGGAAGGCCCGCTGGCCGGGATCACGGTGGGGGTGAAGGCCAACATCGCGGTGCGCGGCCTGCCGTGGACGGCGGGCATGGCGCTGCACCGCGATCGGGTGGCCCAGCGCGATGCGGCCACGGTTGCCGCGCTGCGTGGGGCCGGGGCGGCGATCCTTGGCATGCTGAACATGGAGGAGGCCGCCCTCGGCGCGAAGACGGACAATCCGTTCTTCGGCCGCACGCACAATCCCCATCGCGTCGGCTACACGCCGGGCGGCTCGTCGGGCGGCAGCGGCGCGGCCGTGGCCGCCGGGCTGTGCGACATCGCGCTGGGCACCGATACCATGGGCTCGGTGCGCATCCCGGCCAGCTACTGCGGCGTCTATGGCTTCAAGCCGGCGCAGAGCGCGGTCAGCCAGGATGGCCTCGAACTGGCCGAACCCACGCTCGATGTGATCGGCCCGCTGGCCCGCTCGCTCAATCTGCTGGAACAGGCCGCACGGCTGACGAGCGAATTCGGCGAGGCCGACTTGCCGGGCCAACCGGTCACCCTCGCCGGCCTTGCCGGGGTGGAATGCACCACCGAGGTGCTCGCCGTCTACGAACGGGCCTGCGCGGCACTGGGCGCGGGCGCGGCGGTCGCCCTGCCCGATCCGCCCTCGCGCGTTCGCTATGCCGGGTTCATCGCCACGGCCCAGGCCTTGCATGCGGCGCTGGCCGATGCCCCGCCCGAGACGCTGTCACCAACGCTGGCCCGCCTGATCGCCTATGGCCCGCGGCGCAAGCCGGAAGACCGGGCGGCCGATGCACAGGTGCTGGCCCGCACGGCCGAGCGGCTGAACGCCATCGTGACCGAACACGGCCCGCTCCTGCTGCCCACCGCGCCGCAGCCCGCCTTCGATCATGCCGAACCCGCGCCGGCCAACCAGGCCGATTTCACCTGCCTGGCCAATGTCGCCAATCTGCCGGCGATCACGCTTCCAGCCGGAACGGCGGCGAACGGCATGCCCATCGGCGTCCAGCTGATCGGCCCGCGCGGCGCCGAAAGCGGCCTGTTCGCGCTGGCCCGCCGGCTCGACTCGCATCTGGCGGCCTACCGGCAGCCGAACCACTTCTACCAAGGATAAGAGGCTCATCATGCGCATCATCGTGCTGTTCAACCTGAAGGACGGCGTCGATCCGGCGGCCTACGAAGCCTGGGCGCGCCAGTCGGACATTCCCGGCGTCAACGCGCTCGGTTCGGTCACGCGGTTCACGGTCCACAAGGCCACCGGCCTGTTCGGTTCGGATGCCCCCTCGCCCTACCAGTATGTCGAGGTGATCGACATCGCCGGGATGGATGGCTTCGTGGCCGATATCACCACCCCGGAATTCCAGGCCATGGCCGCGCCCTTCCAGCAATTTGCCGACAACCCGCAGTTCATCCTGACGGAGGACCTGTGATGGCCGGCCGCTATGCAGGCAAGACCATCGTCGTCACCGGCTCGGGCAAGCAGAAGGGCCTGGGCCAGGCGATCCTGCAACGCTTCGCCGATGAAGGCGCCAACTGCGTCGTCTCCGACCTCGCGATCGACTCCGAGGCCGAGGCCGTCGCCGCCGACCTGCGCGCGCGCGGCGCCGAAGTGGCCACGCTGGCCTGCGATGTCAGCCAGGCCGACCAGTGCCAGGCCCTGATCGAGCAGGCCGTCGCCCGGTTCGGCGGGGTGGACATCCTCGTCAACAACGCGGGGATCGGCTTCATGCTGAAGCCCTTGCTCGAAGTGGCCCCGGCAGACTGGGCCCGCGTGATCGGGGTCAACCTGTCGGGCGCGTTCTATTGCACGCAGGCCGCCGCGCGGGCCATGGTCGCGGCGGGCAAGGGCGGGCGCATCATCAACATCGCCTCGCAGGCGGCCAAGTCGGCCTTCCCGCATCTGCCGGCCTATGTCAGCTCCAAGCACGGCATGGTCGGGCTGACCCGCGCCAGCGCGATGGAACTGGGCGCGCACCGGATCACCGTCAACGCGGTCTGCCCCAACCATGTCACCACCGGCCTCGGCGCCCAGCAGAACGAGTACTTCTCGCGCCTGCTCGGCTTCGCCACGGTGGAGGATTACATCGCCGACATGCACCGCAAGAACCCGATGGGCCGCCCCGGCCTTGCCACCGATACCGCTGCCACCTGCGCATGGCTGGCCAGCGATGAAGCCTTTTACATGACCGGCGAGGCGCTCAACGTCTCGGGCGGTGAGGAGATGCACTGATGCACGAGGAGTCGATCCGCTGGCCCGATGGCAACATCATGGCCCTGTCGGTTGTGGTCAACGTCGAGGAAGGCAGCGAGATGACCGTCGCCCGCGGCGACCGGGGCATGGAGCCGGTTGACGAGCTGGGCATCCACATCCGCTCGCCCATCCGCAACTACGGCAACGAGAGCAATTACCTCTACGGCATCAAGGCCGGGGCACCGCGCATCGTGCGCCTGCTCAAGGATTACGACATCATGGCCAGCTGGACGGTGGCCGCGCTCAGCCTGGAAAACCATCCGGAAATCGCCGCAGCCATCGCCGAACTCGGCCACGAGCCGGTCAGCCACGGCTGGCGCTGGGTCCACCAGTTCAAGATGAACGAGGAGCAGGAACGCGAATTCATCCGCAAGGCGGTGGAATCGATCCAGCGCACCGTGGGCGTGCGCCCCTATGGCTGGCTCTCGCGCTATTTCCACACCGATGCCACGCGCCGCCTGCTGATCGAGGAAGGCTTCGCCTACCACATGGACGATTATTCCGGCGACGTGCCGTTCTGGGATCGTGCCACGGTCCCCGGCAAGCCGCTCGCCATCGTGCCCTATCAGCTCGACAGCAACGACATGAAGATGTGGACCGATCCGGCCCTCACCCCGCACCAGTGGCTCGATTACGCCAAGGCCAACTTCGACCAGATCTACCGCGAGGGCCAGCGTGGCCTCGGGCGGATGATGTCGCTGGGCCTGCACCTGCGGATCATCGGCCGGCCGGGCCGGATCTGGGCGCTGGAGGAATTCTTCCGCCACGTGCGCGCCCATGAAGGGGTGTGGGTGGCCAGCCGCCACCAGATCGCCCAGCACCTCGCGGCGGTCGACCCGGCATGACCTTGCGGCTGGAGCGGCAGGGCGCCGTTGCCCACCTGCTGATCGACCGCGCGGAAAAGCGCAACGCCTTCAGCCAGGCGATGTGGGACCTGTTCCCCCAGCTCCTGACCGAAGCGATGGCCGATCCGGCGATCCACGTGCTGGTGATGCGCGCGGCCCAGCCCGGCAGCGCCTTCTGCGCCGGCGCCGATATCGGCGAATTCGCCGCGGGCGCCCGCGATGCCGGATGGCGCGCGGCCAACCAGGCCGCGATCAACCGCGTGCAGCACGAACTCGCGCGCGCGCCCAAGCCCACCATCGCCCTGGTGGAGGGCGATTGCGTGGGCGGCGGCTGCGGCATGGCGCTCGCCTGCGATTTCCGCATTGCCGGCCCCAAGGCCCGCTTCGGCATCACCCCGGCCAAGCTGGGGCTGGTCTATCCGCTCCACGATACCAAGCTGCTGGTCGATCTGGTCGGCCCCTCGCAGGCCAAGCGGATCCTGTTCACCGGCGCCCTCCTGCCGGCGGCCGAGGCGCAGGCGATCGGCATGGTCACGATCATCGATGCTGATCCCGCCGCCGCGCTGGAACGGCTCGTGGCCGATCTGATCGCCGCTTCGGGGCACAGCCAGCGCCTGTCGAAGGCAATGGTCCAGCGCATCCTCGATGGCCAGGCCCACGATGATGACGCGACCCGCGCCGAATTCGCCGCCGCCTTCGATGGGCCCGATTTCGCCGAGGGCGTCAGCGCCTTCCTCGAAAAGCGCAAGCCGGTGTTCCGGTGAGCCTGCCCTTCACCGATCCCCCGCGCCACGGCCAGATCGTGGGCGGCCTGTCCGTCACCCCCGATCTCGATGCGGCGATTGCCGATTACCGCGACGTGCTGGGGCTGGACCTCGTCGCCACCGGCCCGCTTGACGCCGACCTCGCCGCTGCCTGGGATGCGCCCGGCAGCGCCGGGGCGCGCATGGCGGTGCTGCGCCCGCGCAGCGGCGCGCCCTGCGCGCTGCGGCTGGTGGAACAGCCCGATTGCCCCGCCTTCGTGCCCACCACCACCTTCGGCTGGGCCGCCTTCGAGCTGACCGTGCAGGACGTGTTCGGCTGGCCCGACCGGCTCTCCGGCTCGGGCTTTGCCATTCAGGGCCTCCCGCGCGAACTGGAAGGCATGGCCTATTTCGTGCCCATGCAGGTGCTGGGGCGCGGACGGGAGATGGTCTACCTCAACGAAGTCCGCGCCGACATGCCGAACTGCGACCTGCCGCGCGCCGGATCGCCGGTCGATCACCTGTTCATCGCCATCCTCGCCGCGCCCGACCGGCCGGCCACGGTGGAATGGTACGAACAGCGGCTTGCCCTGCAAGGCGCCGATACGTTCACGCTCTCCTACAAGATGATCAACCAGGCCTTCGCCCTGCCCGACAGCCACCGCACCGAGCTGACCATGGTTCAGGAAGGCCGGATGACGATCTTCGAGGTCGATGGCTATCCGTCGCAGGCCACGCCGCGCCCGAGCCTCGATGGCATGTTGCCGCCGGGCAATGCGCTGGTCAGCATCGCGGTCAGCAACCTCGATGCGCTGGCCGTGGACTGGCTCACCCCGCCGGCGCCGCGCGCCGGGTTCCCCTATGACGGCCGCCGTGCGGCAACCCTGCGCGGGCCGGCCGGTGAACTGCTGGAGTGTATCGAACATGGCTGAACCCATCGCCTTCCTGCCGCCCGCCGGCTCGCGCATCGCCGTGCTGGGCGCCTGTGGCGGCATCGGTGCGGATGTCGTGCGCGCACTGGTCGATGGCGGCTGCACGGTCATCGCGATGGACTTGCCAAAGTCGCTGGCCGAAGCCCCCAGCCCCGCCCATCACGCCGTGGCGTTCGATGGGCGCGATCCCGCCTCGATCGAGACGGCCTTTGCCCAGGTCGCGGGCATTGCCCCGGAACTGGATGGGCTGGTGATCGCCTCCGGCTTTGCGGGCCCCCGCCAGCCGATCGACCAGTGGGACATCGGCCAGATCGACGACGTGCTCGAAGGCAACCTGCGGCTGATGACCCTGTGCCTGCGCGCGGCGGTTCCGCTGCTGCGCCATGGCCGTCCGGCCAGCGTGGTGATGCTGACCAGCGACATGGCCTATATCCCCCAGGCCGGTTATGCCCCCTATGTGGCCGCCAAGGCCGGGATGGTCGCCATGGGGCAGTCGGTCGCCCGCGAACTTGCCCCCAGCGTGCGGATCAACTTCGTCTCGCCCGGCGCGGTGGATACGCCGTTCCTGCGCGGCGGGCGCGGCCGCTCGACCGATCCGACGGCGCCGCTGCGCTTCGACATGGCCGCCTACCTCGCGCAGGTCCCCCTGGCCCGCATGGCCACCGCCGCCGATGTGACCGGCCCGATCCTGTTCCTGCTGGGCCCGGCTTCCGACTACATGACAGGCACCGTCCTCCACGTCAGCGGAGGCGCCTTCATGGGCTGAAGCGGTGTCGGACGGGCCGTCTGTGCGCGCCCGTCCGATACCGCTGCGTCAGCCTGCCGCCTCGTCGGGCGAAAGGCTGTTGTCCATGTCGCGCCACACCCGCCAGCCTCCATCCTGCCCCCGGCGATAGACCAGCAGGGTGCGCCCGCCCACGCGGCGCGGATCGCCCTGCGGCGAAGTGATGGTCATCGCGAAGCGCAGCATCACATAGGCGCGCGCGCCTTCCACCTCGATCGATTCCAGCGCCGATTCCACCTGCACCCGGTTGCCGCTGCGGGCATGGCGGGCAAAGTGCTCGATCACCGCATCCGCCCCGTGCAGCAACGGCCCGGCATTGGGGCTGACCAGGCAATCCGGCTCGTACAGATCACGCATCGCCGCCATGTCGCCTCCGGCATAGGCGGCTTTCCACCGTTCGCCGGCGGCCACGATATCGGCAATCGCCGCCGCTCGTTCAGCCTCGCCATCGCCCACCGGCGCGGCGGCGCTTTCCACCGCCAGCACCTGGCAGTCGGCAATGCCTTCGCGCAGCGGGCGGATCCGGGCATAGTCCGGCCCATCCCAGAAGGCCCGCAGCGCCGCCATGTCGGGCCACTGCGAAACCACCACCGAGCCGCCATCGCGCCCGGCACCTTCCAGCACCACCGCGCCAGGCGCGCGTACCACGTATTGGCCGCCCAGCCGCTCCACCAGTTCGGCCGCCGCCGGGGCATAGCCGCGCAGGAAGGCGTCCCGGTCGTGGACGTGGGCAACAACGATCAGATAGGCCGGCATCGGCTAGACCCCTTCAACCGATCTCATGGGCTTCACGGCTTGGGCCAGCGCGCCTTGTCCTGCAGGTAGCGCCCCGCATCGAACGGGTCGGTCGGCTGGTAGGCGCCGAACAGGTTGGGCCCGTATTGTGAACGGTATTGCTCGTAGACCGGCAGGAACAGTTCGCTATGCACCACCGGCTGGCGATGGCTGGCGCGGAAGGCGGCAATCGGGATGCGCTGGCTGACCAGCGTTTCGAAGGCCAGCTTGGCGCTGGCCAGCTCCGCCCCGTCCGGCCCGTAGATCACGCTGCCCCCGCCCCCGGTATCGGCGAAATAGCGCGCGTTCTCGGGCGAGGCCGCGTTGTTGGCGAGCGCAGTGTAAACCCCGTTGTAAAGCGAGGTCGCCTGGACATCGATCGGGGTGAACCCGCCGGTGGCCGTGCGCAGGATCAGCTCGGCACCCTTCATCGCCATGGCGCGAAACAGTTCCGGCTCCTTCTGGGTGGAACTGGTGGCGATGTTGCCCAGCGGAGTCCGCGCGACGGGGATGACCGCATCGGGCCCATACATTTCCACATAGCGATCCAGCACGTCGTAGATCGTGGTGGTGAACAGCTCCTTGCGGCCGCCGAAGAAGCCCTTGAGATTGCGGGCCTTCCAGTGGCGATCCACGATCTCGCCCTTGTCGTTCATGATCGTGGTGATCGAAAGCAGCGCCTTGGGCCAGGCCGGATCGCGGGCGTAGGAGCCGAACACCAGCCAGCAGCCATGTTCGCGCGCCTTGCGGGCCAGCAGTTCCGTCTCGTGGCCCGGCAGTTCGATAGCCACCTTGCGGGCATCGTCCAGGTTCCAGCCGTGGTAATAGCCGGTCACCGGAAACTCGTGGAAGAACAGGATGTCGTGGCTCACCAGGTCGTTCGCCCGGTCGATCAGGTCAACCATGTGTTGGACGTTCGCCAGCCGCGATTGCTGGAGGTTCGCCAGTTCCACCGGCACCACCCGCGATTGCACCACGCCCAGCGTGATCGCGTCCTTGGCCAGCGGCACCGTTTCGTAAGTGCCGTCCGCCCGCATCGACAGGGGCCTGGGGGCAGCGCCGGGCCTGGCCGCCTGGGCCATCGTGCCCAGTCCGGCCGTGGCGAACACCGAAGCCGCCGCGCAGCCCCTCATCATGCCGCGCCTCGATATGGTCATTGCAGTGCCCCTTCCAGCTGCCTGCGGACTTTCCGCATCATTTGTACGGACAAATTTATAGGCACCGCCCGGAAAGGCCGTCAAATGCTAAATGCGCATGAGAAAAGGGGCGCTCGGCCGCAGCCGATCGCCCCTTCCTGACGATCCGGATCCGGTCAGAACGGCTTTGTCGCGCCCAGGAAGCCGGCAAGGCCGATCGTGATCCAGTAAACCACGGCGGTGACCCGCGCCTTGCGGATCAGCTCGGCCAGCCGCGCTTCGGCCTCGGCCGAGGGGCCCTTGGCCAGCCGGGCGAAGATGCCGGGCCATTCATGCAGATAGAACCGCAAAACCAGGCCGACGATCATGCTCAGCCCGAATACGATCACCTTGGCCGAATACCACTGCTGCCCCTCGCCCGCCTCGAACGGCCCCATGCCCAGCAACGAGGACAGGCCCGTGCCGATCAGCGCCGGGATGGCGATGTAGCGCGACCAGTCTTCCAGCGTGCCCCACAGCGTGCGCTTGCGGCTCATCTTGTCGCGGAAAGCCATGAGGGTGATGAACACCCACAGCGCCCAGACCAGCCAGACGCCCACAAGGAAATTGCCCCCATAGGGCTGCACGCCCCACAGATGCCCCATGTGCAGGCCCAGCGGCAGCAGCGAAACGATGCCGATGCGCGAGACCACATCGATCCGGAACACCGTATCGAGATGGCGCACGCGCTCGGGCACGGTCAGGGCCGGGTCCACCACCTTGTACGAGGTCTGGAACACCGCCCATTCCCCGCCCAGCCAGTAAACCATGGCCAGGATGTGGGCGAACCGCAGGATCGCCAGTTCCTGCACCTGAAGAAATTCGAGCATTGCGCCTCTCCCCTCCCCTTGCGCTGGCGGCGGATCAGTCGGCCTTGCTGAACAGCGCGCGCAGTGCCAGGCCGATCACGGCCGGGCGCATCAGCTTGCCGGCAAGGCGCAACAGCTCCTTGCCGCCGATCTCGACCGTGCACGGCATCGCATTGGCGACGCCGGCGAGGATGAGGCGATCATCCTCGACCCGGCTGTCACGCACTTCGACGCCCAGCTTGATCGCAGGGGTCTTGACCAGCATCTCAGGCCTGCCCCGCCGGCAGCACCGAAGGCTGCAGCGCCAGCACGCTGCGCGCCGCGCCGCGGCCGGTGATCATGGCCTCGGTCAGGTAGGAGCCGTTCTGGTAGAGGTCGGAAATGAACGAGCCCAGCTCGCCGGCCTCGTACAGGCGGGCAATCGGCTGGTCGTCGTGGCCGAACACCACGCCGTCCATGTTCCGGCGCGCGCCGCCGCCGGTGCAGACGATCGCCGGCGTGATCGGCAGGGCATAGAACGGGCCATTGGCCACCGGCAGCAGGGTGTCGGCATTGCGCCCGTGGACTTCGTCGTGGCCGGCCGCGCAGCTCGCGTTGTACTGCGCCACTTCCGCTTCCAGCACGGCCGGGTCCACCCCGATCTTGGCGGCCAGTTCGGCGATGGTATCGGCCTTGTGGATCAGGCCCGCGGCGATTTCCTTGCTGTTGTCCTCGCTCCATTCCTCGGCGACGACCACGGCGCTCCAGGTCATCACTTCCAGGACCAGCTTGCCCGCCTGGCGGGTGCTCTCGTCGAAGATCATGTGA
>JAFEEP010000097.1 GCA_018241045.1 Pseudomonadota bacterium
CCGGACGGCTACACCCTGCTGACGACGGAAATGTCGTTCACCATCGCGCCGGCCCTGTTCTCCAAGCTGCCCTTCGATGCCAAAAAGGGCTTTGCGCAGGTCGGAACGGCGGCCGCCGCGCCGCATGTGCTGGTCGTCCATCCCGGCGTGCCAGCCAGGAACCTGCAGGAGTTCATCGCGCTGGCGAAGGCCAGTCCCGGAAAGCTGAATTACGGATCGGGCGGCAATGGCACCAACACCCACCTCGGCGGCGAGCTGTTCAAGAGCCTGGCCGGCGTGGACATCGTTCATGTCCCCTACAAGGGCGCGGGACAGGTGCTGCAGGACCTGATGGCGGGCCAGGTACAGGCCCTGGTGACCTCCCTGCCCACGGCGCTGCCGCACATCCGTTCCGGGCGCCTGCGGGCACTGATGGTGACCTCCACCAAGCGCTCGGCGCTGCTGCCGGACGTGCCGGCCGCGCCCGAGGTGGGCCTGCCCAAAATGGTGATGGACTTCTGGGTCGGCTTCTCCGTTCCCGCCGGCACGCCAAAACCCATCGTCGAACGGCTGAACAAGGAGCTGGTCGCCGCGGTCCACTCCGACGAGGGACGCAAACGCCTGGCCGACCAGGGGCTGGAGCCCGTAGCCAACACCCCGGCCGAGGCCACCCGGCTGGTGGAGAGCGAAATGCAACGCTGGGCCGCCGTGATCAAGGCCGCGGGCATCAAGGCCGATTAACTGCTGGAGCATCCTCATGCACATGGCAATACAACCCCTGCAGGGCGTGCGCGTCCTGGATCTGACCAACGTGCTCGCCGGTCCCTTCTGCTGCCATCAGCTCGCCCACATGGGGGCCGACGTCATCAAGGTCGAGGCCCGGCTGCATGGCGACCTGGCGCGCCAGCTGGGGGCCGACGTGGAGCTCAATCGCCGCAACATGGGCGTGTCCTTTCTCGCGCAGAACCCCGGCAAGCGCTCCATCACGCTGGACCTCAAGAAAGACAGCGCCAAGCAGGTGTTTCGCCGGCTGGTGCGCACGGCGGACGTGGTGGTGGAGAACTTCCGACCCGGCGTCATGGATAGGCTAGGCCTGGGCTACACCCGCCTGCTGGAGGAAAACCCCAGGCTTATCTACTGCGCGATCTCGGGCTTCGGCCAATCGGGCCCCCTGCGGGATTTGCCGGCGTATGACCAGATCATCCAGGGCATGTCCGGCGTCATGAGCATCACCGGCAGCCAGGAGGCGGCGCCGCTGCGCGTCGGTTACCCGATTGCCGACACCATCGGCGGCATCACGGCCGCGTTTGCCGTGGCCTCTTCCCTGGCCAACCACGGCCGCAAGGAGGGCGTCTTCATCGACGTATCGATGCTGGAGGCCACCATGGCCACGATGGGATGGGCCGTCTCCAACTACCTGGTGGCCGGCCGCGTCCCGCAGCCCATGGGCAATGACAACGTGACCGCGAGTCCGTCCGGCACCTTCAGGACGGGCGACGGGCTGCTGAACATCGCGGCCAACAAGCAGGAGCAGTTCGAGAAGGTCTGCGAGGTCCTGGGCCGACCCGAATGGAAGCAGGACCCACGGTTTGCCGAGCGCCATGCGCGACTCAAGAACCGGGCCGAGCTCAAGCAGCTGATGGAGGCCGCGATGGCCGGCCGATCGACCGAGGACTGGTGGCAGTCGTTCAACGCGGCCGGGGTGCCTTCCGGCCCCGTGTACACCGTGCCCCAGGTCCTGGACCACCCGCAGATCGCCACCCGGGGCATGGTCGCCACCTACCCCAATGCCCCGGGCGTGGAGCGTGACATACGGCTGGTGCGCACGGGCTTCAAGCTCAACGGCGAGGCGCCTTCCGTACCGACGCCGCCGCCCCAACTGGGCGAACATACCGACGCGATCCTGGCCGAACTCGGTTTTGCCGCAGAAGAGATCGCATCCCTCAAACAGCAGGAGGCCGTATGAATACGACACCGAACGACGCGCAGCAGGTACGCCAGGGCGTGCAGGACTGGTGGCGCACGTCCATCATCGACATGGCGCCGGGCAGCATCCGCTATCGCGGCTATCCCATCCAGGAGCTGATCGGGCGCGTCAGCTTTGCGCAGATGATCTGGCTGATGACGCGCGGCGAACTCCCCGGCGCAGCCGAGGCGCGCCTGCTCGACGCCGCGCTGATGGCCGCGGTGGACCATGGCCCCCAGGCACCCAGCATCGCCATCGCCCGCATGGCCGCCACCTGCGGCGTGGGCCTGAACAACGCCATGGCCTCGGCGGTGAATGTGCTGGGCGATGTCCACGGCGGCGCCGGGGAACAGGCCGTGGAGATGTACCAGGACATCGCGCAGCGCATGGACCGGGGCGAGGACCTGCGCGCCGCCGCCAGCGCCGGCCTGGATGCGGCGGTCGAGCGCCACGGAAAGTTCGTCTCCGGCTTTGGCCATCGTTTCCACCCCATCGATCCGCGCGCCCCGCGCCTTCTGGAGCTGGTGGACGAGGCCGCCCAGGCCGGCGTGGTCGGCGGGCGCTTTGCCCGCATAGGGCGCGCGGTGGAAGCGGAACTGGCGGCGCGCAAGAACGGCAGGCGCATCCCCATGAACATCGACGGCGCCACCGCCGTGATCTACGCCGAGCTGGGCTTCCCCGCCCCGCTGGCGCGCGGCCTGTTCTGCCTGTCGCGCTCGGTCGGCATCCTGGCCCACGCCTGGGAGCAGACCCAGCAGGGAGGCCGCAACAAGGGCCCCATCCCGCGCGAGTACCTCTGGAGCTACGACGGCCCCCCGCAACGCGAGGTGCCGGATAGCCAGGCCTGAAACTGGCGCGCCCCGTGCCAGCGGCCGCCGCGCAAGGGCCGCTCCTCCACGCTAAGAGCGGCTAACAAAACGCGGAGAGGGTTCGAACGCATGGGCTGGTGCGCGTGGTCAAAACCCGACTTCCCGAGACCCCTTTAGCTTGAGCATCTCTCGCGCTTCGTCGGGAGTGGCAACCTCCAGCCCCAGCTCGTCCAGGATTCGGCGAATCTTCCGGACCTGTGAAGCGTTGTCCGGAGCGAGTTCGCCTCGGCCAAGGTACAGGCTATCTTCCAGGCCAACGCGAACGTTGGCGCCCATCACCGCGGCCTGTGTCAGCAATGGCATCTGATGCCGACCCGCGGCGAGCACCGACCACTGGTAGTCATTGCCAAAGAGCCTGTTGGCCGTGTCCCGCATGAACGTGACGCACTGCGGGTCCGGCCCGATGCCGCCAAGAATCCCGAAGATGGTCTGAACGAAGAACGGCGGCTTGACCAGGCCGGCGTCAACGAAGTGCGCGAGGTTGTAAAGGTGGCCGACGTCGTAACACTCGAACTCGAAGCGCGTGCCACAGCCCTCGCCGAGCTCCCGCAGGATGTGGCGGATGTCGCGGAATGTGTTGCGGAAGATGATGTCCTCCGTCCCCTCGACATAAGCTTTCTCCCAAGGGTACTTCCACGACTTGATTTTGTTCGCCACGGGGTGGATGGAGAAGTTCATCGAGCCCATGTTCAGAGATGCCATCTCGGGCTTGAAGCGAAGGGGCGGAGTCATCCGTTCCTCCAACGTCATCTTTGTCGAGCCGCCAGAGGTGATGTTGATAACTGCGTCAGTCGCTTCCTTGATTGGACCCAAGAACTTTGCAAATGCCTCGGGGTCGGCGCTGGGACGCCCATCGTTGGGGTCTCGAGCATGCAGATGCAAGATGGCGGCGCCTGCCTTTGCCGCATCGATGGCTTGCCGCGCAATCGACTCGGGTGTCAGCGGCAAATGCGGCGACATCGTGGGCGTGTGAATTGCGCCAGTCACGGCGCACGTGATAATCACCTTGGGCTTTGCCATGGATTTTTCTCCTCGAAAGTATGTTCAGGCGGCGCCGCGAGCCGCCTCTTCATCGGCCTTGTTCATGGCCACCAAGTGCTGCTGGACCCGCTTGCGCAGAGCTGCCTGGGCGTCTGGCGTCCACTGCCGAAATCCTTCTCCGGTCTTCATGCCAAGCCGTCCTCCTTGCACCAATTGCTCCAGGTATGGAGATGGCCCGGGCCTCCCGTCAATTTCTGGCAGTACCGTGCGGTGGATTGCCAGAGTCAGGTCGGTGCCGACCAGGTCGGCGTTTTCCAGGGGGCCGAGGACCGCCAGGCGCCGGCCGAAACTTGCCTTCACGACCGTATCGACGGCTTCGGCGCTGCAGATGCCTGCCTCAACAATTGCAACGGCTTCTCTCCAGAGCGCGTGTTGCAATCGGTTCCCGATGAATCCGGCAACGTCCTTCTCAACCATGGCAGGCGTTTTCCCGGCTGCGCCGAGCAGGTCAAACATGCGCTGCGCCGCTTCGGCATCGGTGCTCGGGGTCTTGATGACCTCAACCAAGGGAACAAGATAGGGCGGATTCCACCAGTGGGTTCCCATGGCCCTTTGTGGCGTGCGCATGTCCTCCACAATCCGGCTGATTGGTATGACCGATGTATTGCTCGCCAGCAGCGCGTTGCGCGGCGCGAGTAGTTCAAGCTGGAGGAACAACTCCTTCTTGAAGGCCAAGTCCTCTGGCCCCGCTTCGAAGACAACGTCGGCGCCGGCGAGGCACTCGCCCAGGTCGTCCACTGGGAATACGCGAGCTGCGGCTTCGGCGTCCTGACCAAGGTCAGTCAGGTTTTGGCCGATTCGTTGGCGCAGAGTCGTTAGCGCCTCGGTGCTTCGATCATGGACAGTGACGGTATGGCCTGCCGCTGCAAAGACCTGAGCAATGCCATGGCCCATGAGGCCAGCGCCTACAACTGCGATGTGCTGCTTTTCGTTCATGCTCAATCAAGAA
>JAFEEP010000098.1 GCA_018241045.1 Pseudomonadota bacterium
CAGTTCGTGTTCGGGCGGACCATCGACGAGGCGCTGGAGCGCGCCGCGCCCGAACGCAGGCAAGGGCTGACTCACAGCTTCGATATGCTGGGTGAAGCGGCGATGACCTTCGCCGATGCCGAACGCTATCGTCAGTCCTACGCCGGAGCGCTCGACCGCATCGCGCGAGAGGCGAAGGACGGCGTGATCCGCTCGCCGGGCATTTCGGTCAAGCTCTCGGCGCTCTATCCGCGCTACGATTTCTTCCACGCTGCGGCGGCCACGGCGGCGCTGGTGCCGATGCTCAAGGAACTGGCCGCCAAGGCCCGCGATGCCGACATCCATTTCACGATCGACGCCGAGGAGGCCGAACGGCTCGAACTGTCGATGGACATCATCGAGGCACTCGTTGCCGATGATGACCTGTTCCGCAGTGGATGGCAGGGCTTCGGCCTTGCGCTCCAGGCCTATTCCAAGCGCGCCGTGCCGCTGGTCGACTGGGTTGCGGCGCTTGGTCGGCGCTATGGGCGGCGGATCATGGTCCGGCTGGTCAAAGGCGCCTATTGGGACAGCGAGATCAAGCTGAGCCAGGTCGGCGGGCAGAGCGATTACCCGGTCTTCACCCGCAAGGTCGCGACTGACGTGTCCTACCTTGCCTGCGCGGCCAAGCTGCTCGCCGCGCCCGACGCGATCTATCCCGCCTTCGCCACGCACAACGCCTACACCGTCGGCGCGATCAAGGCGTTGGCGGGCAGCGCGCAGTTCGAGTTCCAGCGGCTGCACGGCATGGGCGAGGATGTCTATGCCGAACTGGCCCGCTATGAGGCTGACCACGGCGAGCCGCGCACCCCGGTGCGGATCTATGCGCCGGTCGGGGGGCACAAGGAACTGCTCGCCTACCTCGTCCGGCGGCTGCTGGAAAACGGGGCGAACAGCTCCTTCGTCAACCGCATGGCCGATGCCGAGGTGCCCGTGGCCGAACTGGTCGGCGATCCGGTGGCGGAACTGGCGGCGCTGCACCCCCGCCGCAATCCGGCGATCCCCCTGCCGCGCGCTATCTTCCCGGGCCGTGTCAACAGCGCGGGGGTCGATCTGGCCGATCCGCTGGTGCGAGAGCCGCTGGAAACGGTGCTGGGTGAATTTGCCAAGGTGACGGAATGGGATGCCGAACCGACCACGCTGGTCGTCGCCGCAAGCCCGGCGCATCACGTCCGCTCGCCCAGCAATGGCGCCCTGATCGGCACAGCCCGCGATGCCACCGCCGCCGATGTCGACGCCGCGATCACCGGCGCCCTAGCCGCCCAACCCGCATGGGATGCCCTTGGCGGCGCGGGCCGCGCCGACCTGCTCGACAAGGTCGCCGATCTCTACGAAGCCAGCCGCGACGAGTTCCTGTCGGTGTGCCAGCGCGAGGCGGGCAAGACCCTGGTCGATGCCGTGCTCGAACTGCGCGAAGCGGTCGATTTCCTGCGCTATTATGCCGCAGAAGCGCGGCGGTTGTTCCCGGCGGAGGGCGAGGCGCTGCCCGGCCCGACCGGCGAGAGCAACACTCTGCGCCTGCACGGACGCGGGGTTTTTGTCGCGATCAGCCCGTGGAACTTTCCGCTGGCGATCTTCACCGGGCTGGTCGCCGGGCCGCTCGCCGCGGGCAACACCGTGCTGGCCAAGCCCGCCGAGCAGACCCCGCTGATCGCAGGATATGCCATCGACCTGTTCCACCGCGCCGGCGTGCCCAGCGACGTGGTCCAGTTCGTGCCCGGTGACGGCACGGTTGGCGCGATGCTCACCTCCGACCCGCGCGTTGCCGGGGTCGCCTTCACCGGATCGACCGAGACCGCGCGGGCGATCAACCGCGCCCTTGCCAATCGTGACGGGCCGCTGGCCATACTGGTCGCCGAAACCGGCGGACAAAACGCGATGATCGTCGATAGCTCGGCCCTGCCCGAGCAGGTCACCCGCGATGTCGTCGCCAGCGCCTTCCAAAGCGCGGGGCAACGCTGCTCGGCCCTTCGCGTGCTTTACCTGCAGGACGATGTCGCCGACGCCATGCTCGAAATGATCAAGGGCGCGTTTGCGGCTCTGGTGATCGGCGATCCGGCGGACCTCGCCACCGATGTCGGCCCGGTGATCGATGCCGAGGCCAAGGCCAGCCTCGATGCGCACATCGCCGCGATGAAGCAGGCCGGACGCCCGGTGTGGCAGCGCGAACTGCCCGAGGCGTGCGAGACGGGCACCTTCGTCGCCCCGACGATAATCGAGATCGAATCGATCACCGATCTGACCCGCGAGAACTTTGGCCCGGTGCTGCACGTTGCGCGGTTCAAGGCCGACGAACTCGACGGCGTGATCGACGCGATCAATACCACCGGCTTCGGTCTGACGCTGGGACTTCACAGCCGGATCGAGGCCACCCGCCGCCGGATCGAGGCGCGCTCGCGGGTCGGCAATTTCTATGTCAACCGCAACCAGATCGGTGCGGTGGTCGGCAGCCAGCCGTTTGGCGGCGAGGGCCTGTCCGGCACCGGGCCAAAGGCGGGCGGTCCGCACTATGTCGCGCGCTTCGCAACCGAACGAGTGACCTGCATCGACACCACCGCAGCGGGTGGCAACGCCAGCCTGATGGCCGGGGAGACCGATTGATCCGGCCTCCCGGCTTGCACAATTTAATCGTTCGGTTAAAAAGAACGGACGGGAGATGTGCATGGATCAGGCTACCTACGACCGACTGCTCGCCAAGGCCCGATTGACCCGGGACCTTTACACCTTCGATGACTTCCTTCGTTATTGGGCCAAGGATCGCCCGGACCGCGTCGCGCTGGAAGGCGATGACCTCGCCTTCACCTATGGCGAGCTGGAAGCGGCTACCGCGCGGGTTGCCTCTGGCCTGCTGGCCTTGGGTCTTGTCAAGGGGGATCGAATCGCCTGGTTCGGCAAGAATAGTGCGACCTATTTCGCCCTGTTCTATGGCGCAGCACGTGCGGGGATCGTCATGGTCCCGGTCGGCTGGCGTCTGGCCGAGCCCGAAGCCGCCTTCATCATCGACAATGCCGAAGCGAAGCTGCTATTTTTGGGCGACGGGTTCGAGGGGGCCAAAGCCACGCTGGGCCAGCGTCCCGGCCTGATCCGCAGCTTCACCGCTGATGAGGCGCGCGCGCTCATAGCCGATTCCCCTCGCCAGGATTTCGCTCCCTCGGGCGCGGATGAGGCAATCCTCCAGCTCTACACCTCGGGCACCACCGGCAACCCCAAGGGTGCGGTGCTGTCCAACCGCAACCTGTTCGGGCTGCGCAAGGCCGGTCTCGACAACCCCGCGCCCCATTCGTTGTGGGACGAGGATGAGGCGGTCCTGGTCGCCATGCCCTGCGCCCATATCGGCGGCACGGGTCTTGGCATCGTCGCGCTGGCCAGCGGCCTGCCCGGCATCGTCCTGACCGAGTTCGATCCGGTCCGGGTATTCGACGCGGTAGAGAACCGGGGCGTTACCCGTTTCTTCATCGTCCCCGCCGCGCTGGCCATGCTGCTCAACCATCCCCAAGCCACCAGCACCGATTTCAGCCGGATCAAATATATCATGTACGGCGCCAGCCCGATCCCGCTGGAACTGCTGCGCCAGTGCATCCAGATGTTCGGGGCCGAATTCGTCCAGAATTACGGCATGACCGAAACCACCGGGACAATCTGCATCCTGCCGCCAGAGGATCACACGGTCGAAGGCAATCCCCGGATGCGCTCTGCCGGAAAACCGATGCCGGGGGTCGAACTGATCATCCGCGGCGCCGATGGCAAGGAAGTGCCGACCGGCGAGATCGGCGAAATCGTCACCCGGTCGACCAACAACATGCTCGGCTACTGGAAGCTGCCCGAGGCGACCGCCAGCACGATGGACGCCGAAGGATGGGTGGCGACCGGCGACGTCGGCTACAAGGACGATGACGGCTACGTCTATATGTACGATCGCGCCAAGGACATGATCATCACCGGAGGCGAGAACGTCTATCCAGCCGAGGTCGAGAGCGGGATCTATGGCCATCCAGACGTTCTGGAAGTGGCGGTGATCGGGGTGCCTGACGAGAAGTGGGGCGAAGCGGTCAAGGCCGTCTGCGTGCCCAAACCGGGCGCGACGATCGAGGCCGACAGCATCATTGCCTGGGCGCGCGAACGGCTCGCCGGGTTCAAGGTGCCCAAGAGCGTCGACGTGATCGCCGCCCTGCCCCGCAACCCCAGCGGCAAGATCCTGCGCCGCCAGCTTCGCGAGCCTTATTGGGAAGGACGCGAACGCCAGATCAACTGATCACCGCGCGCGCGGGATGCACTGCTCGCGCTGCGGCAGCTTGAACCAGTCGCAGCCATAGAGGACGATCTCGGCACCCGCGGGATCGCGCGAGTAGCTGAACTGCAAGGCCGCTCGCGACGCGGCGGGAATCGGGAACGTCGTCGGGATCGCGGCCATGTCGCTCCAGCCGAGCACCCGGCAGGTCGCGCTCGCCCCGCACAGCTTGCGGGCATTGGCCAGCGCCTGCTCGGCATCGTGATCGGCGATCAGCACGAAATTGCCCCGCCCGCTTGCATCGCGCACCTTGACCTCGCCGCCGCTGACCCGGGGCGTATCGGGCGGCAGTGGCGCGAAGCTGGGCAACGGCGCCACACCGGATTCGTCCGGCTGCTCGATGCCAGCCATGTCCGGTTCGCCGCCGCGATAGGCGATCCGCATCGCCCCCGGCGTGCCCCAGTACCCCGGCCAGCGGAAGAACAGATGGGTTTCGACCCGTGCGAGCTTGACCAGCTCCGGGCTCCACACGGGATAAACCCAATCGGTGTGATAATGCGTGGCATTGCCGACCCCGGCAAAGACCTGCCCGCGCAACGCCGCCTCGGCCCGCTGGCGCGCCGCCAGCCAGGCCGCATCGCTGTATTGCCGGGCCAGCGAGCCGTCGCAAGTAAAGCTGAACTGGCACCCGGTGTCACGCTGCGCGCCTTCGAACACCACCCCGCAGATCGTCCTGGCAAAGGCGGGATGCCGCACCCGGTTGAGGATCACCTGCAGCACCGCGCGCTGCCCGGCGTCGCTCGGCCCAGCCTCGGCCATGGCGGCGAGCGCGAGGCATTCGCGCGCGCGGTCGAAATCACTGGCCGATCCGGCGAAGCGAAAGGGTGCTGCCGGCGCGATCCTGCCGGTGAAGAACGGATCGGCGGCATTGAGCGCCCGCGCCTTGTCCGCCGCGACCGGCTCTGGCCCGGTCAGCACCGGCGCGTCGCCCGGCAGTCCGGGCAGTTTGCCAATCGGCGGAACCGCCCCGACCCCGGTCCTCGACGGCGTCCACATCGCGCAAGCCAGCGCCACGCCGAGCGCGACGAGCAGGACCACGACGAGCGCCACCCGGCGGGGCAAAGAGCGGCGTTGCGACGTCATGCGCCGTTCCTAGCGCGGCCTCTCCGACAGGCAAGGCACTTGCTGAAAACTCGAACCAGCGATCATTGCGCAGCGGCGATCTGCCCTGTTGCCTTTCGCCACGCTGCCAGGATCCGGCTGCGCGTCGGGTCATCCATTGCGGCGGCCAGGGTCATGTCCAGCGGGACCTGCCTGATCGCCGGTCCAATCGCCTTTTGCAGCCCGGCCGCCGTAAATCGAGCCTTCACTCCGGCACGGATCGGATAAAGTTCGATTGCGTCGCCCAGGACTTTCTGCCCGCGCGCTGACAGCAGGTAGTCGAGCCAGAGGCGCGCCGCATTGGGATGCGTTGCGCGTTTGCTGACGAAAGCGACGCGCGACAACACGAGGGTATAATCCGCCGGGAACACCACGCCAAGCCGCAGCAAGTCCTTGCGGCCGCGGCTAAGCGCGTAGGCCCCCATCATATTGTAGCCGAGCAGGAAGGTGCCGTTGTTGATCCCGGTCAGCATATCGCCCGTCCCGCCGGACTGCCGCAGCCCCGCCCTGCCGAACGCGGCCAGCAGACCCGCTTGTTTGCGGTTAGCCAGGCTGTCCTGCGCGGCGAGCATATAGCCGACACCGCTCTTTTCGATGTCGAACGACGTAATCCTGCCCTTCAATCGCTCCGGCTGACGGACCAGCAGGGCGGCCAGCCCGTCATGGTCGCGCGGGACATCTGCCGGAGCGAGCAGGTCCCGGTTGTAGACGATGACCACCGGCTCTTGCGTGGTTGCATAGGCTAGATTGCGATAGTTGGCCCAGACAGGCAGCCCTGCGGCCTCGGGCGAGCGGTATGGTGTGGCAAAACCGTCACCGACCAGCTTCATCTGCATATCCATGGCAGAGGACCAAACCACGTCGGCGGTGAACTTGCCCGCGGCGCTCTCCGCGCGGAAACGCGCGTCCATTTCCGTCGAACCTTTGTCGCCGTCGTAGTCGACCTCGATGCCCGGATAGACGGCCTGAAAATCTGCAATCAGCGGCTGGGCAGCCTTGTTGCTGAGCACGCTGTAAACGACCACCCGTCCCTCGCGCCGTGCCGCGGCGACAAGCGCGGGGTCGCTGTCTGCCAGCGCAGGCCCTGCGACAAGGCTTGCCAGTGCGACCGCAATCATGCCCACCAGTTTAAGCGCAAGGCCAATCCCGGCGTGATATCGTTCCTTGTTCATGGTCATCTCCCCTGCCGTTGGTCGGTGCGCAATGGCTTCAGCAATCGAGAACGAGTTCGCCTTCGCAAGCCCGCGACACGCAGGCGAGCATGACGTCGCCCCGGGCTCGGTCGGCTTCCGACAGGAAGCAATCGCGATGGTCGATTGCCCCGGCCCGCACCGTCAATGCGCACTCGCCGCAAGTCCCCTGCTCGCAGGAGCTGCGTGGCGCCAGCCCGGCACCGGCAAGCGCCGCAAGCAGCGTCTCGCCGCCACCGACCGTCAGCCGTTGACCGGATCGGCCCAGCACGACGTCGAACGGCGCGTGTTCACCGTTCGACGCGGGGGCCGCGAAGTGCTCGCGATGAACGCTGCCATGCGGCCAGCCGGCGTCGTGCGCTGCTTGCTCGACCGCCGCCATGAACGCATCGGGACCGCAACTGTAGATGCAGGCCTTGGACGGCCGTCCCTGCAACAGTTCGGCCAGCACGATCGGAATTGCATCGCGGCCGCGTCCGGCATGGATGACCACACGGTCACCAAATTCGGCGCCCAGCGATTCCGCGAAGGGCATCGTTGCCCGCTCACGCCCGAAATAGTGCAGCACGAAGGGATAGCCGCGCGCAGCCAGATGCCGCGCCATGCTGAGCATTGGCGTGATACCGATGCCCGCGGCAAACAAGATCGCGCGATGGCGCCCGGTCGCCAACGGAAAATGATCGCGCGGCCTGCTCACCGTCAACTCTTGCCCTGGTTGCAATGTGTGCATGGCGCGCGACCCGCCGCGCGATGCCGGATCAAGCTTGACCGCGATGTGGTAGGCGTGGCGATCGGACGGCCCGTTGCACAGCGAGTACTGGCGGCGCGGACCACCCGGAACCTGAACTTCGATATGCGCGCCCGCAACGACACGCGGCAGGCGGCGACCATCGGGTGCCATCAATTCAAAAGCTTTTACATCGGGCGTTTCGTTACGCACCGCGACCACGCGCAAGCGCAGCGGGGCAGCGCCTGAAACGCGCTTGAGGAGATAGCCCTTCAGCCCCGACCACCCAAGATAGAGGATCGCCAGCATCGTCGCCAAAGTCAGCACCTTGCCGACAAGCCCGCCGACCTCACCTTCGTGGAGCGCGACCAGCCAACTGTATAGCCGCTGGCCCAACGGCGTGGCCGCATAGGATGTGTAGGAGACGATCCGCCCGTCGTTGGCATCGGCATAGGCATAGCTGCGCCCTTCCAGGTTGGGGTTGCCCTGATCGTAGAGATAGATCTCGATCGACGAGCGGCTAGCGGTCGGCAATCGTAACGAAGCGGCGCGCGGGACTTCTGGCGAAAGCGCAAGCACGTTGTGCCAGGCCGCATCCAGAGCCGCGGTACTGCCAGCGGACAAGGACGGCGTATCCGGCTTGGCGATAGGCCGGGTTCCCGTTGCCGAGAACACCAGCGCCTCGACCGACTCGAACGCCAGCGCGATGCCAGTGCCCGAAACGACCAGCAGGCCCAGCACAGCAAAGGCCCCGGTCACCGAATGGCGATTACGGACGCGAGCACGCCCCTTCAGGCCGGGGTCGAACCGCAGCGAACGCACCCACGCCGATCGCCGCCTGGGCCACCACAGGAACAGCCCAACGCCCCCCAGCACAAGCGCCATGACCGCCGCAGTGGTGCCACCGATCTTTGCAGCGGTCGACGTCGGCAGGAAGCGCAGGCGATGCAGCTTCTCGACAAAACCGAATATTCCGGCCCAGCGACCATGGAAGCCCAGATTCGCGGCGGTGCAGGGGTTGAAATAGAGCTGCGCATCGTCGTGGTAGCGCACCATCAGCGAGGCCCGCGCGCCTTGAGTCCAACGGATAGAATCAACGGGGGACCGCGGATATGCTCGCGTTGCCGACGCAAGGATGCTGTCGAGCGAAACGGGCCGCGTGCAGCCCTGCGCAATGGTCATGTAACCCGGGTTGACCGCCGCATCCATTTCCGGCCGGAACAAAATCCACGCCCCCGTCGC
>JAFEEP010000099.1 GCA_018241045.1 Pseudomonadota bacterium
GCCTGCTCGCGCTGAAAGTGTGCCTGCGGCGCGCCGAGCATGTCATGCGCATCGACCAGAGGGGCCGAAGCCCTGTCAATTGCCTGGAAGGCCGAACATCCGTCGGCTATTGGAACTGCAGGCCTTGTTGGTGCCGACCCAAAACTGACCATCTAGACAACGAGGTGCCGATCCAAAATTGACCAGGGTGTTCCACTGACCTGCTGAAACTTTCAGCAGGGAGCAAGGTGATCACCATGGACATGATTGGCAAGGTCAGGCGCATGAAGTTGCGCGACCAACTCTCCCTCAGCGAGATCGCAAGGCGCACCGGGCTGTCGCGCAACACCGTCAAGAAGTGGCTCAGAGCGCCCAGCGAGGCCGCGCCCAAGTACGAGCGAATCAGCGTCGCCGGCAAGCTCACGGCCTTCGAGCCGACCCTGCACCTGGCTCTGACGGCCGATAGCCATCGCCCCAAGCAGGGTCGGCGCAGCGGCCGTGCCCTGTTCGCCCAGATCCAGGCCCAGGGTTACCGCGGCGGCTACAGCGCCGTCACCGACTACATCCGCCGCTGGCGGGTCGAGTCCCTGGCCTGCCCGGCCAAGGCCTTCGTCCCGCTCAGTTTCGAGTTGGGCGAAGCCTTCCAGTTCGACTGGAGCGATGAGGCCTTGGTCGTCGGCGGGGTGTTCTACAACGTCCAGGTGGCGCACCTGAAGCTGTGCGCCAGCCGGGCCTTCTGGCTGGTGGCCTATCCGAGCCAGGGCCACGAGATGCTGTTCGATGCCCACACCCGCTCGTTCCAGGCACTGGGCGGCGTCACCCGGCGCGGCATCTACGACAACATGCGCACGGCCGTGGACAAAGTGCAGCGCGGCAAGCAGCGGATCGTCAACGCCCGCTTCGCGGCCATGTGCAGCCACTACCTGTTCGATCCCGACTTCTGCAACGTCGCCTCGGGCTGGGAGAAAGGCGTGGTCGAGAAGAACGTGCAGGACAGCCGGCGCCGGATCTGGATCGAGGCCGGCACGCGGCGCTTCGGCTCCTTCATCGAACTCAACGCGTGGCTGGGTGAGCGCTGCCGTTCGGTGTGGGCCGACACCGCGCACCCGATCCACCGGCAGTTCACGGTCGCTGAGATGTGGGAGCTGGAGAAAGGCCACCTGATGTCCATGCCGACCCCGTTCGACGGCTACGTCGAGCGGCTGGCCAGGGTCAGCAGCACCTGCCTGGTGGCGGCCGCCCGCAACCGCTACTCCGTGCCTTGTGAATGGGCCGGCCACATCGTCAGCACCCGCGTCTATCCTGGCCGCATCGACGTGGCCACGGCCGATGCCGTGGTGGCCAGCCATGCCCGGCTGCCGGGCAGCGGCCAGACCAGCTACGACTGGCAGCACTACATCGCGCTGGTGCAACGCAAGCCCGGCGCCTTGCGCAACGGCACGCCGTTCCTGGACCTGCCGGCGCCGCTGCTGCGCTTGCGTCAGTCACTCTTGCGCCATCCTGGTGGCGACAAAGCCATGGCCCAGGTGTTGGCCGTGGTGCCGCAGGCCGGGCTCGAAGCGGTGCTGGTGGCCGTCGAGCTGGTGCTCGAAGGCATGGCGCCCAGCGGCAGCATCAGCGTCGAGCACGTGCGCAACGTGCTGGCCCGTCTGAACAACCCCATCACCCCGGCGCAGGCCGAGACCTCGCTGCGGCTCAGCCAGGTGCCGGTGGCCGACACGGCACGCTACGACCGGTTGAGACCGACGCATCTGGATGGACAGGAGGTCGGCCATGCGTGACACCACCAACGATGTGCAGGCGCAGTTGAAAGCGCTGCGACTCAACGGCATGGCCACCGCCTGGGCCGATCTGACCGAGCAAGGAGGCGACACCACCTTGGCCGCTTCACGCTGGCTCGTGGAGCACTTGTTGCAGGCCGAGGACGCCGACCGGGCCATGCGCTCGATTGCCCACCAGATGAAGTCGGCCCGCTTCCCCATGCACCGCGACCTGGCCGGCTTCGACTTCGAGGTCTCGCAAGTCGATCAGGCGTTGGTCCACAAGCTCGCCGACCTGACGTTCACCCAGGATGCACAGAACGTGGTGCTGGTCGGTGGACCGGGCACTGGCAAGACCCATCTGGCCACGGCGCTGGGCATCTCGGGCTTGACCCGGCACGGCAAGCGGGTGCGCTTCTATTCCACGGTCGACCTGGTCAATGCGCTGGAGCAGGAGAAGACCCAGGGGCGGGCTGGGCGCATTGCCATGAGCCTGGTGCGCATGGACCTGGTGGTGCTCGATGAATTGGGCTACCTGCCGTTCAGCCAGGCCGGTGGTGCGTTGCTGTTCCACCTGCTGTCCAAGCTGTACGAACACACCAGCGTGTTGATCACCACCAACCTGACGTTCGCCGAGTGGTCCAGCGTGTTCGGCGATGCCAAGATGACCACGGCCTTGCTGGACCGGTTGACCCATCACTGCCACATCATCGAGACCGGCAACGAGTCCTACCGGTTCCGCCACAGCAGCCATGAAGCCAAGGGCCGGATCAAGACGCGGGAGCAGAGCCGCAAGGTGGCGGCTGCTCAGTCCGTCAAGAACGCGGAGGGGGCCTCGCCTGACGGCTCGGTAACAACCCAGATAAATGCGAGCAAAGGAGGCTCAACCGAGGCAGACACCCTATAGTTATTCACAGCTGGCCTTTATGAAGGCCGCACAAGCCCCTGGTCAATATTCGATTGGCACTGGTGGTCAAGATTGGATCGGCGCCGACAGCCAGCATCGATTTTTCTCGATCGCACGAGGTAATCGGCGTGCAATTGGCCGATATTGTGGCTGGTGCCACGATGCGTTTCTTTCGTGACACGGACGCTGGCACGTCTGTGTCTCGCGAACTGGAAGAGGCCATCATGCGGATGATCGCCGAAGGAGATGAGCGGACGGGCTACGGCCTCAATCAAGTTGTGCCGACTGCGAATGTTCACAACGCAGGCTTTGATACTTCAACTTCCAGTTCTCGGGCGCCGTGGGGTTCGCGCTGACGCACTCAGATGCTATTCGTCTTGGACATCATGCAAGCGATGCGGCCAAGGTTTTCTCGAATTGCGCCGCGTCGTCTCTCATCCTGTGGTCTATTCGGCCGAACACGTTCCGAAGCTCAACCCGATAGGACGCCGCTGTCGGAGAAGCCGCACTCTGGATCACTGCGGTCATGAACGAGGATGCGACGTCAGCCAGGTTGCGGTCACGCTGAAGTTTGATGTGACTGCGAATGGCGACTTCCAGCAGATAGGTCTTGAATGATGCAGAAAGTTTTTTGCTTGGAATGATGTCTTCCAGCATGGCGCCAAGCACCTTGGCCCTGCACACCCCATATTCGCCGGGCTGCGGGATCCGCTTCATCGCCCAGGTGTCCCGAGATGCCTCACCCAGCGCTCAGGCCCGCTTCGCTGCTGAGGCAACTTCGACGGCTTTTGGCTCAGTCATGAGTCGCCGACTCTTTCAAGGCCGTTGGGCCGCCGGCCCAACCTAACATCGTCCCAAGACATCCCAATACAAGTGCCCGCATGGCCAGGAGACGATGATGGAAGAGTTCGACTACGTGGTCGTCGGCGCTGGCTCTGCCGGCTGCGTTCTGGCGAACCGACTGACGGAAGGCGGCAAGCACACTGTGAAGCTGCTCGAGTCCGGTCCGCGCGACAGCTACCCATGGATCCACATTCCGATCGGGTATGCGAAGACGATGTTCAACGATAAGTACA
>JAFEEP010000009.1 GCA_018241045.1 Pseudomonadota bacterium
GGCCTTGTCGGCAGGGACGACTTGTAGCTACGACGGTGGGGCGAAGGGAGGTGACTGCAATGGAATCGGTTTACGCGCTGGCAACGGGCTACCTGCTCGGCTCGAGTCCCTTCGGTCTGGTCCTGACCCGGCTGTTCAACGCCGGAGACCTGCGGCAGATCGGCTCGGGCAGCATCGGCGCGACCAATGTGCTGCGCACCGGGCGCAAGGGGCTGGCGGCAGCAACGGTACTGCTTGACGCAGGCAAGGGCGTTCTGGCGGTGCTGCTCGCGGCGAAGTTCTGGCCGGGGACCGAGGGGCTGGCCGCAATCGCCGCGATCGTCGGGCATTGCTTCCCGGTGTGGTTGAAGTTCAAGGGCGGCAAGGGATTTGCGACGGCGGCGGGCGTTCTTGGCGCGCTGTCGTGGCCGGTCCTGCTGATCTGCGCCGCAGTCTGGGCACTGGCCCTGGCGCTTAGCCGGATCTCGTCGGTTTCCTCGCTCAGCGCCACGGCGGCGGCGCCCGTGTTCGCGTGGTGGACGGGGCAGCCCGCGCTGGCCGGGGTGATGGTGGTGATCGCTCTCATCGTCTTCTTCCAGCACCGCGCCAACATTGCCAGGCTGCGCGCCGGAACCGAACCCCGGATCGGGCAAAAGGGGTGAGCGAAGCGCTGTCGCAGGATGAAGCCTTCGCCCGCATCCGGTTGCTGCGCTCGCCCAATGTCGGGCCGGTGTCCTATCGGCAATTGCTGCGCCGCTTCGCAACCGCACAGGCTGCGCTGGAGGCGCTGCCCGATCTCGCGCGGCGGGGCGGGTCGGCCTATCGCCTCGCTGATGAGGGCCGCGTGGCAAAGGAGGTCGCGGCGGTTCGCCAGGCCGGCGCGCGCTATCTGTTCCACGACGCGGCCGACTATCCGGCGCTCCTCTCCGAAATCGACAGCGCGCCGCCGATCCTGACCTATCGCGGCGACGCGACGCTGGCCGCGCGACCCTGCGTCGCGATTGTTGGCGCGCGCAATGCCTCGGCGGCGGTGGTCAAGCTGGCGCGGACGTTCGCGGCGGACCTGGCTGAGGCAGGGTTCGTCGTCGTCTCGGGGCTGGCCCGGGGGATCGACGGGGCGGCGCACCAGGCGGCACTGCCCGGTGGTACGATCGGCGTGATCGCCAGCGGTATCGACATTGCCTATCCGCCCGAACACGCCGAACTGCAGGAACGGGTTGCGGCAGGGGGGCTGCTGCTTGCCGAACAGCCGCCCGGGACCGAGCCGCTGGCCCGCCATTTCCCCTCGCGCAACCGGATCATCGCCGGGCTCTGCGCCGGGACCGTGGTGGTTGAGGCGGCGCCGCGTTCCGGCTCGCTGATCACCGCGCGGCTGGCAGGGGAGGCGGGGCGCGAGGTGATGGCCGTGCCCGGATCGCCGCTCGAACCGCGCTCGCAAGGATGCAACCAGTTGATCCGCGACGGCGCGGTGCTGGTCCAGTCGGCCGAGGACGTGATCGAGTTGGTCAGCACCTTCACCGGCGCCCCGCGCTCACGCTTTCGCGAGCAGGCCGCCGAATTTGCCGGGCTTGCCGATGAGCCGCCTTCCGAACCCGCCGACATCGGCGGGCTGCTCACCCTCGCGCCGGTCGCGGTCGATGAACTGATCCGGCAGAGCGGGGAAAGCCCCGCCGCGATCCAGCTCGCCCTGCTCGAACTGGAACTGGCCGGGCGGCTGGTGCGCCACTCGGCGGGACGGGTCAGCCTCGCCGCCTGACTGGCTGGCGCAATATTCCAAGGTGTCGCGGCGCGTGGCGGCTAGGCTTGCCCGGTGGATTTCAACCAGGGGAGTTTCCAGTGCCGCGCCATCCAGTCATTTTGTCCTTCGCGCTTGCCGGTGTCACGCTCGCGGCGCCTTCGATCGTTTCCGCCGAAGAAACCCAGACGCTCAAGGTCAGTGGCACCGAAGCGCTGCGCGGCGCGAAGACCGTGGCGATCGGATCATTCAACATGGGCTTCATCTTTGAATCGACCGACCAGACCAAGGCCACCGGCGGGATGATCGGCGCCTTTGGCGGGACCACGAAGGCCAGGAGCGAACTGGTCGGCGTCACGCCGGAAATGATGCAGAAGATCGCCGACGCCGCCCATGCCGACTTCGTGCAGCAGCTCACCGCCGCCGGCTTCAGCGTGGCCGATCCGGGGCAGACCTTTGCCACCGCCGAGCTGACCAGGGCCAAGGGACAGGCATTTCCGGCCGAGATCAACATCGAGCTGGAGAAGAAGAGCAAGGGCAAGGCGGTGTTCTACAAACCTGCAGTGCTGCCCAAACTGGTGTTCCTGCCCGGTGATTTCACCGGTAGCGGTTTTTCCAGCATCGGCGCGAGCATGACCGCCGGACAGGACAGCGGCGCCTTTTCCAGTTATGCCAAGGCCAGCGCCACGCCGATCGTCGACGTCACCTACCTGGTCGATTTCTCCGATCAGAAACGGCCCGGCGCGTTCAGCTTCGGCGGACTGGAGGTCAATGCCAACCTCTCGGTATCGGCCCGGTTCTCGCGCCTGACCGTGATGGGCGCGAACGGCAAGACCACGACGATCACCTTCCGCGATCCGGTGTCGGTCGATGGCGATTTCATCCAGAAGAGCGACGCGTCGAGCGGGACGGACAAGACCACCCAGGCCGCCGCCAACGTCGCGGGCGGCGTTGCCGCGGCTTTCGGCTTTGGCGGAATGCGTTTTGGCAAGACCCGCAAGTTCGCTTTCACTGCCAAGCCGGGGAACTATGAGGATGGCGCCGCCAAGGCCGCTTCGCTCGCCAATGGTCAGCTCGTCGGGCAGATGACCGCGCTGCGCTGACGCTTGACCTCAATGCGGGGGAGGGGGAGAAGCCCGACATGGCATCCTCCTCCTTCCCCTCGCGTATGTTCCGCTGGGCGGCGATCTATGGGGTGATCGTCCTGCTCCCGCTCTACCTTTCGCCGCTGCCGCCGGTCGGGGGTGAGGTGTTCCTCGGCTTCGTCGGCCTGGCGCTGGTGTTCCAGGCGTCATTCTGGATCATCGGCACCGATCCGGCGCGCTATCGCGCGCTGATGCTGCCCGCCGTCGCGGAAAAGCTGGTCTTTGCGATTCCCTGCCTTGCGCTGTTTGCGCAAGGCTATCCCGTAAACCGTCCGGTCGCGGCGTTTGCGGTGATCGACCTGCTGCTCGGTCTGGGGTTCTTTCTCGCCTGGCGACGCACACCCTCTTGACGCTGGCGGTTCCGGCCAGCCACCCTCGCGCGTACACACACGTAAGGAACGCCGCAGACCGTCATGCAGCTTGTCATCGTTGAATCCCCCGCCAAGGCCAAGACCATCGAGAAGTATCTGGGCAAGGACTACAAGGTCCTCGCCAGCTTCGGCCACGTCCGCGACCTCCCGCCCAAGGACGGCTCGGTCCGCCCGGACGAGGACTTCGCGATGGACTGGGAGCTCTATGGCGACAAGGCGCGCCAGGTTAAGGCGATCACCGATGCCGCCAAGGCCGCCGATCGCCTGATCCTGGCCACCGACCCTGACCGCGAGGGTGAGGCGATTTCGTGGCACGTGCAGGAACTGCTCGCCAAGAAGAAGGCGCTGCCCAAGGAGGTTGAGCGGGTCACCTTCAATGCCATCACCAAGGACGTGGTGACCCAGGCGATGCAGCATCCGCGCGCGCTCGACCAGGACCTGATCGACGCTTATCTCGCCCGCCGCGCGCTCGACTACCTGTTCGGCTTCACCCTCTCGCCGGTGCTTTGGCGCAAGCTGCCCGGCGCCAAAAGTGCGGGGCGCGTGCAATCGGTGGCGCTGCGCCTGATCGTCGAGCGCGAGCGCGAGATCGAGCTGTTTCGTCCGCAGGAATACTGGTCGGTCATCGCCCAACTCGAACACCTCGGCACGCAGTTTCCGGCGCGGCTGGTCAGGTTCGACGGGCAGAAGCTCGACAAGCTGAGCCTGGGTGACAAGGACAGCGCCGACCGCGCCAAGGCGGCGGTTGAAGGCGCGACTTTCCGGGTCGAGGAAGTCGATACCCGGCCAACCCGGCGCAATCCCTATCCCCCGTTCACCACCTCGACCCTGCAGATGGAAGCGGCGCGCAAGCTGGGCTTTTCCGCCAGCCACACGATGCGCGTGGCGCAGAACCTCTATGAGGCCGGCGCGATCACCTATATGCGCACCGACGGCGTGCAGATGGATTCCAGCGCCATTTCTGCGGCGCGCAAGGCGATCAGCGATCGCTATAAC